>JAYSTK010000172.1:0-2681 GCA_043719825.1 Candidatus Kaiserbacteria bacterium
TGGGTCAGGAAGAGTAGGGATATGATTATTCCCAAATTTTACTTTATTCTTTAATGCATTTCTAATTTTATTTCTTTCTGCTAGGGACTTGTCGACAGACCGTAGTGGAATATTAGGAGGGGAGAGTGGAGTATCACTGACGGGTAATATTGCATTCTCGCCTCGAAATTTATCCGGAACATTCATTCTCATCGCGTATGGAATGTATGACTCTGGATCTTTGAATTCCCTTTCATAGGGTTCTTCATTTTCTATTGATGTATTATAACTGATTGAATTGTCAAATATAACATCCTTGGAGGCTCTTATTCTTCCATATACATTGTTCTCATACTCAATTATGAGGTAATTCGGATATAGGATAGTAGAATTATGATAGCCAACAAAACGGGCTTTGCACGCTCGCTTGACTCCGATCTTTCCCTGTCTTAACTCAACTGGGATGTACACATAGCATTTGGACCAGAAGGGTTGCAGGTATGCAACGTTAGCTTGTTGTCCAGTAATGTATGTGTAAGGAGACGTTCCGATTGTTTCGGAAAAATTAAAACCCATAGTCGTTGCTGCATATGTCATGGCCAGTTCCCAGAATTTGTGCGGTACTGGTGGCTGCGGCGTTAGCATGGCAACATTGGTTTTCTCTGACAGTATTCCCACTGTTCTTTCTGCGATTCCTCCAGCATGCTTGTCACGCGATGGAGTCATCTCAATGTTATAATGACGGGTTGCCAGGAACGCACGAAACGCATTACTCCTGTAGTGTGCTTCTGCATCAACCCTGAAAAATCGTCGTTGGGTCGTCTCAATGTTTACCCCCCACTCGGGATATTTATCAAGTTCCTTTCCCAACTCAATAATCAACTCATCCGCTTGTCGTGTTTTTGTATATATCACATATATTTGTTGTGTAGCAAGATCTCGAAAAATGTCTGCATACATAGAATTACGCATTGATGGATGGTTGTGTGTATATGCGTCCATGGAGAATATCTGTCCAGGACGTGTTGGATTTTGTCGGTGTACACGTCGATGGTCAGTTGATTTCTGCTTCATGCCACCATATGCACATCCTTCACATAGAGCTCGTGCTGATAATCTCGCATCATCATCACTGTATTGTGCATTGATCGTGTTCTTCCTATGCCATTCCATCCCTTTCTTACCAGGATGTCCTAACGTTAGATGTACATGATCATATTTTGAAATCGGTTTGAAGTTTGTAAGCATCATCCTGAAGGTTCGTGAGTTAGCAAAGGTTTTGTCCTCGTGATATAAACCGTTGTGACAGAGTCCTCTCATGATTTCTCCCCCGGATGCATGCATTGATGCCATTGCTTCTCTAATGCAATCGAGTTTGAATATACGACATCCTTCAGAAGTAAATACTGCTGCGCACTGAAGATCTTTAGATCCACCATTGCATATTTGATACACAGATAATAACGTCTCCTTCATATCTGGGATAAGAACGGTGTCTAATCCTAACGGACCGAGCTTGCCTTTGAGTGTTGGTCTATATGGTGGACCAAATGCTCCTTGTACTGTTATGTCATCACACTTTACTATGTCATACAGTATATTCTTATTACTTGTCCCAGATCGTGATGCTCCTGTATCAAATAGACATGTCTCATTTATCTTTGTAAACTTTGCGGACTTCAAAGATGTTGATGTAATTGATCGAAGTATTTTTAGTCTTATCATTGATTTTCTTTTTATACTAATATTAAATACTTTTTTATTCATTACTGACATCATCATGAGGCCCTGTGCATCTCAATTGTGCGATACATCTTCTGTCTTGATTACAGGCTTAGTGTATGCGCTCGTATAGTGGTATTTTCTCTGTGTTGAGTGTTGTTTGCTCTTATTCGAGTATATGCTCATCACATTGCACTTGCGTCTTGTATTTCTTCTAGGTTCATCATACTCTGTTTCAGACTCGGACTGTGATTCATCACTCGAAGGGATGTCATTCTCACTCTCGGGATCTGATGATCCATAGTATCCACTGTCACCATGTTCAGTTGCTGAGCCGCGACTGCCAGATGCAATACTTATGAAACAGTCCTTCACACCATCGAACACAAATTCATCTTTTGAGAATAATCTAATCTCTCTTGTTAAGCTCTTTCTACTATTAGTAATGCTGATATTGTTATTTTCCATCGCATCGCCATATTTTTGTGAACAGTATGCCATAAAATCATAGCAGATGCACCATAACATGAGGTCTAGAGTTTGCTCGGTTACTAGAATCTCATCTTCTATCACTAAATACTCTGTCTTGACTCTCTTTAGAATTTGAGTATATATGTTGATAGAGGTGATAGATGTTTTATATGATCCAGGAGAGTCGTAGAAGTATGCGCTATGTTTTCCATTGAACGTCATGTATCTGCTGATGTCGAATGATCCTGCGTGACTGCGACTAACTTTCTTAATTGGGATAGCATTATTTATTTTCGCTCCTAAGAATATTTCATTTGTTCGATATATTAGCTCCATTAGTGACCCTGTTGGATTCCTAATCTCTTCTTTGATTCTCCCTGAGTTTGCACTAAATCTATTCCATCCAAAACCAACAAAGTTGCTAGTTGTTGAGTCATCATCATATTGTGTGGTGATGCAATCGACTTTGCCTAACGTAACTGTGTTTGTATTGAAGAATCTCTCTTGAC
>JAYSTK010000173.1:0-2673 GCA_043719825.1 Candidatus Kaiserbacteria bacterium
TCCTTCCGTGCCATAAGCCAATTAAGACCATTTACCCCAAGGATTGCAAGAAAAGCAAGAAGTAAGAGCGGTAGTACGCGTCCGATCGCATGGATAAGGAACATGGTCCAGCCATATAACACATCTCCACTTGTTGCTATTTCAATAAGAATAAGTGGCGTCGCTGGGTGCGGACACCCAACTCCTACATTTCCAAGAAAAGCACCAAGGAAAAATGCTTTTAGAATTTCCTGGCGTTTCTGAATAAACGCTGGAGCAGCACCAGAATATGTTGGCATGTGAAAATTCATCAAACCAATTTCGGAGAGAGCGAAGAGTAGTGCAAAAATACCTGCACCAAAATATACCCAGTTCTTGAGTGTTTCAAGGTCTGCACCAAGCGCACCAAGTGCGAGTCCACCAAGTAAGGCTGCAGCTATCCCATATAAACTGAGAGTAAATGCAACACCAAGACCAAAAGAAAGCGCCATACTGATTCCTTTAATCATTCCCTTACCCATAGAAAGTGGGACAATAACGAATGCAAGCGGTAGCGTACACGGCATTACAATCATGGTGAGACCTGTTGCAAAAGAGAAAAGATACCAACCTACGCTTCCGTTAGGTACAGATGGAGCAATAACAAAGAGATAGAGAAGGCCGAATATAATTGCTGCAGCTACAACAAGCAGTGCGCCTATAAGCCAATTACGTGTGGAAGAACCTATTGCTTTTTCTCCTCCTCCAACTCCAACTTCTGACATATTAAATTTAATTTATTCTTTTGAGAGCTCTTCGAGCTTTTTAATAAACTCATCACGATTGACACCACCTGTTGAAAAAAGTTCACCATTTATAATGATGCCGGGAGATGCAAATATCTGGTGCTTCTGTACGAGTTCCTGCCCAGCTGGATCTACTATGCTTAGTTCAGCAAATTTTACATTTGGCCAATTGCCTTTGATTTCTTCCCAAAACTCTTTAAACGCTGCACAGTTGTGGCAGCCGGGTGACGACAATTCTTCAAGTAAAATTTCACGCATAAAGAGCTTGCTAGTGGATATGTGTGTATTGTATCAAGTACTTTTAAAATGTGAGTGTGAGTTGTACCCACTTTCATTAATTTAATTCTCTATAACGAAAGCAATCAGTCGAGTGATCATTCACCATGCCGACCGCTTGCATATGTGCATACCAAACAGTTGGACCCAAGAATTTAAATCCTCGTTTTTTTAAATCTTTTGACATTGCTTCAGCAAGAGGAGTGACTGAAGGTAACGGTGGGTTACTTTTTAATGTGCGTTTGATAGGTGCGTTCCCTACCCAACTCCACATATATTTAGAAAATGAGCCAAATTCTTTTTGGATATCAATAAACTTTTGTGCATTGTTAATTGTGGCAATAATTTTTGCTCTATTGCGTACAATGGAAGAATCAAGCAGAAGTTTTTCGATATCTTTTTCAACCATTTTAGCGACTAATTTAGGATTAAAATTTTTAAACAATTTTTTGTATCCTTTTCGCTTATTCAAAATAATACGCCATGATAAGCCTGCTTGGGCACTTTCGAGCACTATAAATTCGAAAAGTGTTCGGTCATCAAATACAGGAACTCCCCATTCAGTGTCATGGTAGCGCCCATAGAGTTCATCATTAGGTGGAACCCATGCGCAGCGTTTTAATTTTTTAATTGCCATTACCTTATTTCAAAGCGATAAGTACCATCGTAAGATTGAGTGTTAATAATCCAAGAGTAACTACCGTATATTCTGGTGTAAGCATTTGCACTGAGAGTATGGTCATAACGAGCGCAATACTGTTAATTATCCAAATCCAAGCACTTTTTCGAGCGAGCGCTTTGTTTTTCCAATATTGATACGCTTGTGGAATGAGGGTAAAAAGACATGCAATAAGATATCCGTAAATAGACCAAGAGGACTGAGTTATAAGCCAAGATGAAAGAGAAGTGATGCATATTAAAAGTGAGACGGTTTCAATATATGACCATTTCCAGTTCGATTTATTCGAAAGCGCTGCAAAAAGTATAAAAACGTCTGTCAAAACCCATGCTATATGAATGAGGGGATTGCTATTCCCCGTTGCAAAAGCAAGAGATAGTCCTATTGAATCAATGAGAAGAATCATCCCCCATGTTGCAATGTTAATTTTAAGATGAGAGCGGTATATTTGAACTGCGTATGCGCTTGCTGCAATAGAAACGAGGATTCCACTAGCATAGCTCAGAATGACGCTCCGCGTAGAAATTTCAGGAAGAAATTGTAAAAATTCAAGATTCACTCAGTAAAGTATACCAGTCTCGCGTAGTACTACAGAGGGATATGTTGACCAATGTCTCTATTGTGCGTATTATATTCGGGCTCTCAACAGAGAGTCTCGAGGAAGTAATTACCTTCGAGGGGCCCTGTAAGCAAAGCTTTCGGGCCCTCGTTCAAACAAGATGAAAGTAAACTTTCGCCTTGCTCTTCACTCGGGCCCGTAGCTCAGTTGGCTAGAGCGCGTGTTTTGCACTCACGAGGTCGCAGGTTCAATTCCTGTCGGGTCCACCAAAATTGATTTGCATCAGAATTAACCGCACCCGCGCCAAAGGCGCGGGCTTGGGCTGGCATTTCCGCCAAGAAATTCCAAGGGGTTTTGAATTCCGCCAAAAGCATTCCCGCCGAAAGTCGGCGGTT
>JAYSTK010000174.1:0-7031 GCA_043719825.1 Candidatus Kaiserbacteria bacterium
AGGGGCAGTATTATTATCATCGTTCTCATTGTGAGCAATCGCCTTTTTATTTCTAAGTGAAGATCTCACAGGCTTATTAATAATTATTTTATGTTGTTGAGGAGGTAGGACAGCATCAGGTCCTTTATATTTTTCTGGTACATCATTTCTCATCGCGAATGGGATATATGTATCAGGGTCTTTAAATTCCCTCTCATATGGTTCTTCATTTTCTATTTTAGTATTGTATTCAATATTATTGTCGAATATTACATCTTTTGAAGATTTTATTTTTCCATAGAGTCCATTATCTAGTATTTCCATGACAATATAATTAGGAAATAGAATGGTAGTGTTATTATACCCAATAAATCTTGCTTTATGGGCTCTTTTAACACCAATTTTACCCTGTCTTAGCTCAAGAGGGATATAAACGTAACACTTAGCCCAGAACGGGTGTAAGTATTTCATATTGGCCTTCGACCCATTGATATAGTAATATGGTGAAGTCCCGATAGAAGAAGAAAAATTGAAGCCTAGAGTGACTGCAGCATAAGTCATGGCAAGTTCCCAATATTTATCCGGAACTGGGGGTACTGGGGTTAGCATAGCAATATTTGTTTTTGACGAAAGTATACCCACAGTTCGTTCCGCTATCCCACCAGCATGTTTGTCCCTTGAGGGAGTCTTCTCAATTGTATAAAATCTACCAGCAAGAAAACTGGTAAATTCTTGACTGCGATAGTTTGATTCAGCATCAACTCGAAAGAATCTTCTTTGAGTTATGTCTAGGTTGAGTGCCCACTCAGGATGTTTATCAAGCTCCTTGGTCATCTGTTCAATTAGTTCCTTTGCTGATCTATCTTTTGTATACACGACATATATCATGTGTGTTGCAAGATCTCGAAATATATCTGCATAGAACATTCCCCTAAAGGATCTATGTGCATGTGTATATGCATCCATGACAAATATTTGTCCTGGTCGTGTTGGATTTATTCTATGTTCTCTAAGGTGGTCTGTTGAGGTTTGTCTCATACCTCCAAATATGCACCCTTCACATATACTCCGTTCTGATTGTTCATCTTCGATCGTATACTCAGCATTTAGTGTGTTTTTCCGATGCCATGCCATACCGTTTTTACCAGGGTGGCCGATGGCATTGTGTATTTCATCATATTTTGAGGATGTTTTGGTTTTTGCTATCAGCATTCTATATTCAGTGCTGTTGACAAAATTCTTATCTTCATGATATAACCCATTATGACACAATCCTCTCATGATTTCTATACCAGAGGTATGCATATTTGCTAAAGCTTCTCGAACAGAATCTATTTTGAAGATTCGACAGCCTTCTGTCGTAAATATTGCGACACATTGAAAGTTCATTGACCCCCCATTACAAATCTGAAATACTGATAGTAATGTTTCATTCATGTCGGGTATGACTACTGTGTCTAGCTCTAGTGGTCCAAGTTTCCCCTTTAGGGACGGACGGAAAGGTGGTCCAAAAGCACCTTGAACTGTCACATTTTTACATTTTTCAATATTTGTTAGTAGATTTTCATTATTTGTTCCTGATCTCGATGCTCCAGTGTCGAAAAGTGATATGTCACTTGTATTTTTATACTTCGCAGCCTTCATGGACGTAGGAGAATTTGATGTTTTGAAAATATTTGATTTAATAATTACATTTTTCATTTTAACTCTTATCGACCATGAGACCTTTTTATCTCACAAGTACTTCTCTGACTTAATGTCCTCGGCGCTCATGAAGATATATTTTCTTTGAGTCGATAGTCGCTTATCAGCCTGACTATAAATAGACATTCTCCTGAATTTAGTGTGAGAGTCTGTTGGTACTCTAATATATTCTGTATCAGATTCTGATGAGGATTCAGCTTCTGATTCATATTCACTGAATTGACCTAGGTCATTGTCGTCGTCTCCCCCATAGTCAGCATGATTGGCGAGTATTTTAGAGTGTGCTGCTATGTTAAGAAATATATTTTTCATATCTTTATATTCATATTTTTCCTCTTCATGAGACATTATTTCATTTGTGAGCTGACATTTACTATCTTGTAATATCATTCCTTCATTATCGAGATTATATTTGTATTTTGTTGCTGCGAAAGACATAAAATCAAATGCGAGTCCCCATAAGATTATCATTATTGTGGATTCGGCAAAATGAATATTTCCATCCTTGTCTCTTCTACGATCGGATGCCTCTATTTTAATCCTCGATAGTATCTCGATGTAGTCATTTACGCTCGTGAAGGTCGATTGGTAGTGACCAGGTGTCCCTTGAAGATACCATTTATCTATGAAGTTCATGTATCTTTCTATCTTAAAGGATCCAGCATGTTCTCGTGACGTTATCTTCACTGCTGTTGCATGACACACTTCTGCGTTGAGCACTATTTCATTTACTCTATATACCATTTCCATCACCGATGCTGAGGGGTTTCTCATCTCCTCTATGACTTTTCCCGTGATCGGGCAGCGAGGGTTCCAGCCAAATCCGGTAAACGTTGAGATTACTCCCCCATCCTCTGCTTCATACTCCACATTGCATGGATACCTTAAATGTATTAGGCTCCTTGCAAAATATCTCTCTTGTGTCTTGAGAGGCATGCAATGAATCTCTTCTGCATACTTGATCTCCGATCCGCGATGGCGACGGGCATGTTGCATCTGCAGGTATTGCACACGGATGAGGGTCTTTGACCTCATGGTGAAAGCAGATATGCGATGGTGTGCAGGTGTAGGAGGTTGTGGAGTAGGTAGAAAGCTTGGAAATGG
The DNA here is from genome assembly GCA_043719825.1 of Candidatus Kaiserbacteria bacterium. Lineage (GTDB taxonomy): Bacteria > Patescibacteriota > Minisyncoccia > Phycocordibacterales > UBA918 > Damh-18. The sequence continues at coordinate 2,788 of JAYSTK010000174.1, forward strand.
TGTGTATTGTTGGGATTGATTTGAGGTTAGAATTTTCATTGACTCGATTTCATTAATTTTAGTCAGAGGTTGGTAGGGTTTTGATTGACAATTACCCCATGATTCGAAGGGTGTAATTGGAAGTATGAGATCAGGCGTATGAGTAGTTGTTATCACGCACTGTTTTGCGGATTCTATTTCTTCATTTGAATTAACTACATTCATTTTATTGGGATGACGTTTGCCTTTGTAGTTACTCCTATTTCTACTATGACCTCCACCTTCTTGATTGGGTGTTCTTTGAGTCTTCGTCACTGGTATTGATGCTACCACAGTTGACTGAGTCTTACTATTCTCGCGTGGTTCACGAGACACGTGATTAGGGTTCTTTATATGCTCATATTTGCAGGAGTGTCCGAAAGGGCATTCTCCAGTCTCATTAAAGTTGTAACAGTATTTTGTTGTTTTGACATATTGGTTGTCTCCCTTACTATTGTTGTATCTCGGGTTTTCATTATGTTTTGGGCGAGAATATGTAGTATTTGCAAGCTTCATTGTTTGCTCTGTGTCTGATAATTCACAGTTTACTTTTGTTAGCATTTTGACCGTAGTCGTATAATCATAGTCATTTATTGTGGCTTGAATCATGACATCTTTCATACCAATCCGTATGTCAGTCTTCAACCTTTTTTGGAGGAATTGCATTTTCTCACTCTCAGTTAATGGTTTACATTGAGCATATTCTAGTGTTTTGAAGATCTCCTCGAACTTCGAGTGCTCTTGCTTGAAAGTGAGCGCTGGGTTCATTTTGTATTGGTTGAAATTTTCCTTCGCGATGTCAATGTCGCGACCTCTTTGGCCATTCAGGTGAGCCATTATCTTGAGATACATACCTCTACCATTACTATCCTCTATTTCTTGAGGTACCAGGTAATGTAGGGATGTTCCAAAGATCTCAATGATTGCCTGATATAATCTACCGCAGTCATATATAAAATAGAAAATATCATCCTCTTCCAATAAGATCTGGACTGACTTGCTCATTCCAGTAAACTCATCTGTGACTATGCATGTCGTTATGGATCGTTCAGTGTACCCATATATGTTAGATTCTGTCACTACTGGCTCTTTTCTCTGGCCGTCTAACAACGTCTTGAGACCTGCCGTAGATAGGCCTCCTCTAACAAGACTTATCTTAACAAAAGAGTCTTTAGTTGATGAAGTGATTTTATTATTTACGAGCATTGCAGAAACAGATGCAGACGTATTATTGTAGTTTTTCCTCGGCACAGATCGTGTCGTGGAGTTTGTCTTTGGGATCACGTCAGGCGTGGCTTGTTCAAAAGGCGATGTGCTTGATGAGCTTGCTGTAGCTGATGAGGATGTGAATCCTTGAGACGTAGAAGGAGATGTGGAAGATGATGTAATGCTCTTGATTAAGTTTTCCAAGTTCGCTATTCTTTCATTTAACTTCCTGTTTTCATCGATTAGACTATCGTCGTCTTCATCTTCATTATCATTGGTGTGATCATTAGGTTCACTATCTTGAGAGTTCGTCGGCTTCACGGATGAAGGCACGACAGGATTTTTAGAGGGAGGTATAGGAGCAGATCTTTTCATTGTTGTTATTGGTTATTGTTGTTATTTATCAAATTACTTTCCAATCGCTACCATGTCAAACAATAGATCCTAAAGCTCGCTGCACCAGCGTATCCACTAGCATAAATATAAAGCTGATAATCCTAATAAACTTCTGTGTAGTTACAGGCAAAGTAAAACATCCAGTGAGCAAAGGTTGCAGTCAACTGGATTGTACAACATTGTATAATCTACGGCTATGACTGCATATGGAATCTTTTCAGTTTCACTACTGTGATTGAGATATGGAATGTAGCAGTAGAAGTGAAATATTTGCCATGTCAATTATATGAAACTAATACTATAACAGGTGCACAGATCGGCACGTACGTACACTTATAATAGGCAGTGACGTATGTGTACAGTTTTCATAAATTGCATATATAGGCATATCTATACGGTTGGCTGAGGAAGCGTCTTATCGGTTGATTACTTGCAAGCTAACTACTAATCGGTTAAACTAGAACTATGCTAAACACGGATTCCTTATACGGATATCGTGACACTCCCCTTAGTTCGGATTAAGTGATTTTTAGTTCTAAGCTACATATGATCGGATACTGAGTAATATCGTAAGTACTGAAAAACCTAGGCGTACGTTACATGTATGGTGCAACTACTATCATAATTCAGTATATACATATACAAGAGCATGTCATGTTATTATTTGTGTGTTCTATCTAAAATTGAGTTTGTTAAATAATCGAACACTTTTTGAGGAACACGCTTGGTTCCAATATCTGAGTTATTCTGGGCTGAGTCTACTTTAACAATCATGCAAACTCCTTCATTTGCCTTCTCTTTGAACCAATTCTGTGAAATATCAAGATGTCTAAGATTTCTAGTCATCTGGAGGATCTTGGAAGCATCGACACAAGCCTTGTTGTCTTCTTCAATTATTGTAGTGTCTTGCTTCCATCCCATTGCTGTTAATATTCCTCTATTGGCTATGATTTCTCCGCGCAGTGCGTGGTTTACAGCCTTAATCTCTGATTCAGCTGTTGAAGTTGAAACGCTCCCCTGATCCGTTGAGCACCAGCATATTAGGGATCCGCCGAGATATCCTAGGAAGGATGTCTGGGAGTGCATATTGTCCAGGTTGCCAGCGAGATCTGCGTCGCATTGAAATCTTAGTTGTAGTATTTTTGTCATTGATTCGATGTCTTTCTTGGCATCAGTAGTTCTGAAAATTAATCTGTCTTCTTTGGAATATTTTACGAAGCGTACGAGATGTTTAAGGAAGTGTATGTGTCTTGGTCCAGGATTGTTACTATATCTTGATAGTACATTTAATGCGTACATAATTGTGACCATTGTGTGTACCATTCCATACATCAGTTGTCCTACTACTCTTCTATACGGATATTCCTTACAATTTGCTTGCTCGGATACTGAGGCATTATCATTTTTGGAAATATTTGGTTGATCCATTGGATACGGTAATTTCTCTCCCTTAGCTCCGGTAACATTTAATTCTTTTAGTATATCATTAACCATTCTATTTTGATCCATGAAGTAATTGTATTCTTCATCTCTTGTTATTCTTATTCCGACGAATTCTTTGTCGGAGCAGTCTGTTACTTTATATTTGTGTTTATTAAAATTCTTGACGAGATTGTCCCATTCAGAGATATCTCTCTTATCACAGAATAGTCTGAAATCATCACTATGTGCTATTAGTAATATCGGTCTACCATTTTTCCATTTATAGAAGAACTTTAAATCCCAAGGTGTATTCGTGAAACCACATTCTTTAACACACTTGTCAAATTCTATTGAGAAATTCTGACCAGCAGGAGGAAATCCATAAAGGTTTCCAACTGCTTGCATACACATTCCCTCTGGAATTGTGTAGCCTTGTGGTGTTTTTATAAACACTGGATAATCTTTATTAGCTCTTGTTACTAGGTAGGCACCTTCGAGGTCGCCTCCTTTCATTTCTAATTTATATTTTGCAGCGATAGCTACACACATTTTTATTGAGCATGCACTGACATTTCCGCAGTATACTGCATCAGGGTCGAAGTCAATATATGCTTTCATTAAGTCACCTCTACCTACTAGTCTTGCCTTATGTGTACCATCTGTCTTTATATTAAATAGCCACATCATGGGTACTAGGTGTTGTCCATTATATTCTACGTATGTTAGACATGAGTTGATCTCGAATTTTGTTAATTCTTTATTAATAGCTTCTGCCCAACATGGTATTTTCATGGCCTGGTCGAAGGTTCTCGGACAGTTCGGATCTCTTATCGGATTTAGTGCAAACATTTTGTGTTGTGTTTCACACATAATTATTGGATATGTGTCGTTTTTAATATGGTAGTTATACCAGTAGACTGCTAAATCATTATTATTGTATTGAGTTTCTTCATTTGTATTTGTATCATATTCATTATTTTGATTACTCATTATTTCATTTTTGCCATTAGAATCATTTAATTTATTATCTTGGCTATTCTCCCCGGAATCATGAGAATCACTAATTGGAGACTCAATAATTGAATTTTCTGTATTTTCTGTGACAGGGGCAGTATTATTATCATCGTTCTCATTGTGAGCAATCGCCTTTTTATTTCTAAGTGAAGATCTCACAGGCTTATTAATAATTATTTTATGTTGTT
>JAYSTK010000175.1:0-7030 GCA_043719825.1 Candidatus Kaiserbacteria bacterium
CCACGACCTTGAACCGTCTCAATTGCTGATTCAGTATTTTGCGCTTCCACAGTTCCTTCACGCGGTGTGCCGCTTTGATCAATTGCTTTATAAGAAAAGAGCATAATAATTACATTAATCGTTCAAGACCCTTTGGATTGGTAGAATATGAAAACGCATTTTCGACGGTGATCTCTCCTTTTTGTACCAATTCGACGAGAGAACGATTCATATCTATCATACCGTGCTCAAGACCTGTTTCGATAACTGTTTGGATTTCATGTGTGCGCCGCTCACGAATGAGGTTGCCCACTGCTGCGTTATTGATGAGAAGTTCATATGCTGGTACAAGGCCTCCAGAGATTCTTGGAATGAGGCGCTGAGAGAAAATACCGGCAAGTGACCCTGAAAGTTGGAGACGAATTTGATCCTGCTGTCCGACAGGAAATGTGTCGATGATACGATCAATTGTTTGCGCAGCGTTGTTTGTGTGAAGTGTTGAGAGCACAAGGTGTCCTGTTTCCGCCGCTGTCACTGCAGTTGAAATAGTTTCCTGTCCGCGCATTTCCCCCACCATGATGACGTCCACATCCTGGCGAAAGGCAGAGTGAAGACCGGTAGTGAAATCGTTTGTATCGAGCCCTACTTCTCGCTGCTCGATAAGACTCTTCTTAGGCACAAAAATATATTCGACAGGGTCTTCAATCGTTACTATGTGCTCAGCACGAGTTTCGTTGATGAGCTCAATCATTGCGGCAAGCGTTGTCGATTTCCCTTGCCCAACTGGACCTACACAGAGAAAGAATCCTTGTGGACGCTCTGCAAACATCTCAAGAATCGGTGGGAGACCAAGATCTGCAAATCTGCGAATCGTATTGGGGATATGGCGGAGCGCAATTGAAATTTCTCCTTTTTGAAAAAATGAATTCCCTCGGAACCGAACACCCTCTTTTGCAGCATATGAGAAGTCGAGTTCGCGATCTTTTATGAATGCAACTTCTTTTTCTTCATCGACGAGCACACGGAGGAACCCGAGCACGTCCTTAGGTGTGAGGACTGGTTTCTTAATAAGCGGTATGAGTGATCCCGCAACACGAATGATGGGATGAGAACCCGTAGAAAGATGGATATCTGAACCCTCCTCAGACATAATAATGTCGATGAGATCGTCGAGTTCGCGCTTGTAGTCAACACCTGCCATATTATGAAACTAATTGAGTAACCTTTGCGACCACTTCACTTGGAATAAGTTCGGCTTTAATAATATATCCCATTGCTCCTGCTTCTTCTGCTGCCTCAATTTCTTCTTTACCTCCTTGATTTGAAAGCACAATGCATTTCGGTGTTGGTGTAAGTTTTTTTTCTTTGATCGCTGAAAGTAATTCGATTCCAGACATACCCGGCATTATCATATCGAGAAGAATTACATCAAAGGTATTCTTATCGAGTTCATCAAGTGCATGTTCACCCGTTTCCGCAGTGACCACCTCATGGCCAAGTTCTCCAAACTTTGTTGCGTACATATCACGGAGAAAGACGTCATCGTCTACAAGTAAAATCTTCATAGATGTATTATACGATATTAAGTGGCGGAACAGGTTGGTTATCGACAGCCTCAATGATACCCTCTTCATCATCTTTATTCTCAGCTGGTTCTTCAATCTCTTTTTTCTTAAGTTCAATTTCTTCCTTCTCTGCTTCATCTGATATGAGCATTTCACCACCGAGAGTACTTATTTCTTCAAACGGTATTGAATGCTGTAGTGCTTTTATGATGGCGTCTTCCTTCATATTCACAAATCCATTTCGGCGCGCTGCTTCAAGTATCGCTTCTTCCCCGGCATTTTTAAGTATTAATGCTTGGATTTCCGCATTAACTTCGATTGCTTCCATAACCGCGACACGACCTTTTGTACCACTTGCGCATCCCTGAGAAGGCTCAGCGTAGAGAACATACTCACTTTGTGGAATCATTTTATGATGTTCCTGTGGTAGTTCTTTAAATTCGTGATCAATGAGCATTTTCATACTTCCTTCTACTTTTACTTTGCGCCCCGAATTCGGACAAATACGTCGTACAAGGCGCTGTGCAAGTGCCAACTGGAGTGTCGGTGCAATAAGATACGGGTCAACACCCATATCGATAAGTCGCGGGATGACACCGATAGAATTATTGGTGTGAATAGTAGAGAGTACCAAGTGACCCGTGAGCGCGGCTTGTATGGCGAGCGCAGCAGTTTCCTTGTCACGGATTTCCCCCACCATGATAACGTCGGGGTCCTGACGGAGTGCAGTGCGAAGTCCGTTTGCAAACGAATACCCAATTTCTGGGCGCATTTGCGACTGACTTACCCCTTGCATATTGTACTCAACTGGATCCTCAAGTGAAATAACATTTTTACCTTCCCGATCTACTTCTGAGAGCATTGCGTAGAGCGTCGTTGACTTACCCGAACCTGTCGGTCCAGAAATAAGCACGATGCCATACGGGAGGTTAATCGCCTTACGAATGAGCTCAATGTTATGCGGAGATACACCCGTATCTTCGAGAGTGCGCACACCCATTTCGGTATCGAGAATACGCATAACCACTTTCTCACCATGACTCGTCGGAAGAATGGACACACGAAAGTCTATTTGACGTTTATCAATCGTCGCTGAAAATCGTCCGTCTTGTGGCTTCCGTTTTTCATCGAGGCGAAGTGACGAAAGAATTTTTATACGTGCCACAACTGCAGGGTGCACCTTCTGTGGCAACTCGAGACTCCGAACGAGCACCCCATCCACGCGGAAACGAACCATGGTTTTTTTATCCCAAGGTTCTATATGAATATCAGACGCTCCACCGTCTACTGCATAGCGCAGTACGGTTGCAACAATTTTTGTTATTGGAGCATCTTCCTTTATGTGTTCAACTTTTTGTTCATCAGTTTGATTCTCAGCTTCAAGCGCCGCTTGTTCTTTTTCTGTAATTTCAATCTCTAATTCACCCAATACTTCATCCACTTCACCGGATAAGTTTTCGTATGATTTGAGACCATGAAGTAAATCTTGTTCAAGAATCACCACAAGCCGATATGGGATTTGATGTTTCGCCGTAATAAAATTAAGTGCATCACGAAGCGTAAGATTTTCAGGGTCGGTAACCCCTACAACCAGCACTCCCTCTTCCACAATGATTGGAATGACTCCGTAATGCCGTGCAGATTCCTCAGAAAGATACCGAAGTACTGTGGGTTCAATAATATCGTCTTCTTTTATTTCACGCGTGGGAAGTTCTGCGTACTCACCAATAAGTGTTCTAATGATATTAGCGTCAACACCACCCGCAATGAGCGCTTTTTCATACGAAATATGTTCCTCTACCGCTTTTGCCTCGATCGCTTCACGCTCTGTTTCTTGGATTACATTTTTTTCTACGAGAAGTGAGAGAAGGTTCATACACTATTACCCTATACGTGTGTTCTTTCTACTGAATAGGTGTGAAAGGATTGGAGCGTCCTGAAGGTTCAGTACCGAGGTCAACTCTAAAGTCACGAAGGCTAGCAAAAATCGGGTCAGAGAAAATACTGCCTTCAACATTAAACGATTTAATTTCATTAAGTGTAGCAAGAAGCTGCTGAGTTTTAAGCTCTGCCTCTTGGGAGAAAGTGCCTGTTTCATTTATGGTTGTGATGGAATCATCGCCTCGGAAAAATAGCATGTACCCTGCAAAAAGGAGGACGGCGAGACCGAGTGCTATAAGTAAATTTTTGAGTAAATTCGACATAAATTATTCACTAGATGGTAATGAGTATATCTGTACTGCAAGGGTATATTGTTGCAACTGACCTTCTCCAGACTCAAAATTTATATTGGTCACCTCGAGAAGCACAAGGCTTTTTTCTACATCTGCAAGGAATGATTTAAATTGATCGTAGGTTCCAATGAGTGAAAAATCGATAGTCGTGTTGGTGAAATCATTATAGGAAAGAGATTGTGTTGATGCTCCATCACCCTCAGTCACCAGCGTAGAGTCTGCAACCTCTGCATTTGCAACCTTAATATTCCCAAACAACATGTTATGGGATTTAGCAATTTCACTTAAGTCGGTGAGCACTTTCACTTCATCAAGGGTGGTCGGGACGAGCGCATCAAGCCGTTCAAGATCATCAGCACTGTAGGAACGTTTTTTATTAATGAGTGAAGCGAGTGTTTGATTGAGTTCCACTGCCTTACCCGCTGCTTCTTCATATTGCTCAGCTTCGCCTTGAATTAATTTTATTTCTGCAAACATTGGTTTTGCATAGAAAAAGAAAACGACGAGTGCAATGATTATTGAAAATATAGGGGTTATGGTGCGTATCATATTTATTCAGTAGTTATGGACTCCCCCAAGACTGCGCTGTTAAAAAGTGCAGAAGTATCATTCTGTACTACCGTTATCGGAGTAACGCCATCGTATGGGATTGAGTCTGGCGATAGCACCCCTTTGAGCGTAAATGTAATGGATGAATCTGCAGACGCACTTTTCTCACTTGCAGCACTACTATCGTTAGTCGCAACTTCGCTGAATACTACATTACGAAGGATACTATTTTCAGAAAATTGTATTTCTTGGAGTGCAAGTGATTTAAATTCTGGAGTTGTTCCCTCTAGGTTAACTAATACTTCAAGGGTTGGAGTATGTTCAACCTCAAAAGAAGTGAATTGAACTTTTTGTTTTGTTTCTTTTTCAAGTGCTGCAAATATCTTGAGCGGCGAAATATGGTTATTAATGAGCAGTTTAGCTGCCTTTAATTGCCGGTCAAAATCACGAACTTCAGCAATACTTTCTTCTTTAATAAGATTATCTTGCTCGATGAGTGATTGCTTTGCATCCTCAAGTCCTTTTTGTGCACTCGATTTTAGGAAATATACACCTCCCGCAAGGGCTGCTGACCCAATAAGCATGGTTGTCGCGATAAAACCAATTATATGAAATGTACGTCGTCGACGTACTCTGTTCGGAACCGCGCCCGATGTTTCTTTGGGAATAAACGAAGAGCGTGAAAAATCAGCCATTACAAAGTATTATACGTCTATAGCTCCTCTTACATCATGGACACCCTGTGGACAGAGCACATTTCTAGACGTCATTTGCCAAGCCTCTGAGGGCTGCTCCCACTGCAACAGCAAATGAAGGGCCTGCTTCTCTGAGCGTATCTTCAAGAAATGCGGGGTATGCAACTTTAGAAAAAGGATTAGCAAGTTCAGCCTGACATGAGAGTACGTCAGTAGTGTATGGGAGAAGTCCCCGAAGTAAGGCTCCCCCTCCACTTAAAATAATTTTTTCCACCTGTAAGCCTTCCTCTTCCTCAAATCGTTTAATTACCGTATGTATTTCTCTGAAACCACGTTCAAGGATTTGCGTAAACGCTTTTTCGAGGTCAGGATTATCGGCAACTACAGTGAGTCCTTCGTTTCGCTTTTTTTCTTCTGCTGCTCTGAAATCTATATTTAAAATTTTTGAAATAGCGGTAGTTAACTCTACCCCGTTCATAGGAACGCTATGTGTCTTCCCTACCACTCCCTTGTGCACTAAATAAAGTTTTGTCGCACTCGCTCCAAGATCTATTATACCCACCGTTGTATCTGATTGAGTTGTCGCGGTGCGAATCGTGCTAAAAAGCTCAATTTCAGTCGAAATTGAAATCAAATCAGCTCCATGTACCATCGATTCATAACGCTTAAGTGCATCATTATGAATTGCCGCAAGAAGAATCTTTGTTACTTTCCGATCAGACTTAGCGGATACGGGAAACCAATCAATGCTCACGTCGGTGAGTGGCACCGGCACATATTTTCGAGCTTCAATAGGAATCATCGTTGAGATTTTTTCTGGATCGTCTGTCGGCACCGTTATAATTGCATTGAAACTTGAGCTATACGAAATTGCTATAGAAACTTTTCGTGCTCCCGCCGCTGCTTCACGTAAAATATCTACAAAAGCTTCTACCAGTCGGTCAATACGAAGATGTGTACCGCGTCCTATTTCAGAATCTTCATACGGTCCGAGTTGTAATTCACCATATGTATCAAGTGTCGCTGCTTTTTTATTTTCGCGCAGTTGGACAATTTTTATGGAAGAAGCACCCACATCAACACCAATAACACCTCCCGATTCAGTTCTTTGTCCAGCGTCTTTCTTTAGAATAGAGCCAAATTTTGAAAAATCTAAAGACATAGAGATATGTATAGTATAGTATCATTACTCACAAGTACTTGATTCATTACGTGTGTACTCATTTCTATTATATATATTTGAAAGTATATTTCCGCCAACTTCGGAAGCACGCTCAATACGACTCTTAACTCAAGAAGTGTGCAGATCACTTTTCCACGAATCTAAATATGACGATGTTATTGCACTCACTGCATTTAACGAACCGCGCATTCGGACACTCGTGCACGAATCTAAGTTTCATAATAATAAAGATGCGCACAGACTCCTTGCCGCATTTATTTGCTTTTACATAGAAAATCATCCACAAAGTAATAATGCTTTGTGGATTCCTATTCCCCTTTCCCGTTCTCGATATCGTGAGCGAGGATACAACCAAACACAAAAGATTTTAGAATACGTAAAAGAAAAACATCCCAAGATTGAGATTGACGAGCATATACTTATTCGGACGCGTAACACGACTCCTCAAACATCTCTCGCTAAAAATGAGCGTCTAAAGAATATGCAAAATGCATTCCTCATAATAAAACCTGAGAAAATTAAAGGGAGAGATATTATTGTTTTTGATGACGTAATGACCACGGAGCGTCTTCCCTAACCCTCCTCGCGGCCTCACACTAAACACAATTTCCGAAGTATGCTATTCTGAAATCCGCTTGTTTTCAAGCATTTTACGGAGACGTGACTGGGCTGGGTGAGGAAGAAACTGTTTTCTTCAGAACCGGCACTTGTGCCGGACCACGAAGTCACGGAACCGCGACAGCGGGCTCCATTTGAACAAAGTGAAATATATGGAGACGTGGCTGAGTGGTCTAAAGCACCTCACTGCTAACGAGGCAGGGTTTA
>JAYSTK010000176.1:0-2640 GCA_043719825.1 Candidatus Kaiserbacteria bacterium
TTCTAGAAAACAACTTAAACAAATGATTAACTCATCGGGTTTTTCAAAGGCAAAATATACTATTTGGTCACGTGCAAGCGAACCAGAAAGTTGGCCGCTCCGCTCACTTCCACTATTTAAATTTTTTCCTCGAATTGTCAAAAAATGGTTATCGGGAAAACTTGGACTTGCACTTATTGCGCTTGTTGAGAAATAATTTAACCTTGCTTATTTAGTGTTCACATACACTCCGTTTACAAGATCTTGGCTTTTATTTGTTGAAGCTAGAAGTTCAAGATTTTTATGTTCCATACTACGTAGCACATCAATCCCCGCTTGATCATTCGGTTGAAGTTCTGCATATAAGCGCGAAAAAGCAGCCATATCTTTTATAAAACAATTGCCGCCTGCACCACGCCCACTTTTGTGCACAGGTGAGTTGTAATAGGAAGACATCATGGGATCAACATTCATGATCTCTTCGACATATGTCCACTCGGTACCAATTGCCTTTGCAGTGTCATATAAAAGATTAGATAAAATAACCCGCATAAATCCATGAATATTGTGGGTGTATTTAAAGAGTTCAGCAGCTTCGGCAGGAATAATAAACTCATGCGAACTCTTGGCAAGAATCTTTATAACTGCATCTGCTGCACTACGATGTCCTGCTGAATCTTTTTGTATACCAATGACGTTGAACATGGGATTTGCAGCATCATGTGCTGCCGTAGCTTCACAAAGGAATTCTGGCGAGAACAGAATTATGAGATTGGGATACTTTTCTTGAAGTTTTTTTGTAGTACCTGGTAAGAGGGTAGATTTTAAAACTGCAATCTTTCCTTCTCCTACAAGAGATAAAGATTCTTCAACAATATGGTAATCAAATCCATTGGTTGTTGTGGGTGTGGGAACAGCAATAAATACAATGTCACAGGTGTGGATCTGATCTTTATTCTGAATGTATTCTGGTTCGAGAGCATAGCGAACAACATCAAAGCCGCGTGTTTCAAAGTCGTTTGCTGTGTTCTTGCCCACATATCCTTGCCCAATAAATCCGATTTTCATATTACATTTCTTTAATCGTAACTTCATTCTTTCGTGCCCATACCTGGAGCGCTAAGATATTCCAAAGTGGATACAAATAATACCCTCTTTTTTCAACATGTGCATCAAGTATCTCTTCTATTTTTTTCCAGTCAAATAACCCATCAAGACCATCGTAGTACTCTGAGGAGAAAACTTGTCTCACAAATTCATTTATTATGGGGTCTCGAAACCACTTTGCTGCAGGAGAGAGCCATCCTCGTTTTGGTTCGCTGTATAAATGAGGCGGTAAGTATTGTTTATACGTTTTTCTAATGATCCGCTTCCCTTCATGCGGCAATACTTTTTTCAAAATTGAAAGTTTATCTGCAAGGGAAACAACATCAATGTCTACAAATGGAACTCGAAGCTCAATTCCATGTGCCATTGAGGCGTAGTCGGAACGAATAAAACATTCGTCAGCAAGCCACGTGCGGCGATCAACATTCATAAAAACATCAAGTGGGTGTAATCCTTCTTTTGGAGTACCAAGGTAAAGTGCATCGAGATATTTAGTGACCGACTGATTAATAGAGAGTGATACTTTGAGAAAAGGCGCAATTTTCTTTTCGTCTTTAACCATGAGTGAGCGGTGTAATGGAGTATAGAAAGGCGTTGATAATTTTCCTATGCGAGGACTTATATGACCACCCATTCGTTGAATTACATGTGGAAGCTGCTGAAAAAGATACGCTCCCATTCCAATCCTATGACGGGTATAGCCTCCAAAAAGTTCATCTCCTCCATCTCCTCCCAGAACGACAATAACTCCATCTTTCCTCACAAAATCACTCAGTAAGTACTGGGTCACTGCGGTCGAATTTGCTACAGGTTCGCTTACTGACGCGAGCGTTGTCTCAAGTGTATTACGAATGTCTGGAAGCGTAATAGTGAGTGTTTTGTGCTCAGTTCCATAGAAAGCTGCTGTGAGACGTGCAAGACGTGCATCTGCATTGAATTTGTCACTATCATTTTCTTGCCCGCTCACTGCTTCAAAATCAACTGAGTAGGTTCGAGTATGCGCAGAATATTTCGCCATGTGATGCACCACAATACTCGAATCAAAACCACCGGAAAGATATGCGCCAACGGGACGATCAGACACGAGTTGGCGTTTTACCGCCTGATCTATCGTCTTATAAATATCCTCATTTCTGACGTACTCTTTTTGCGGTAAAGGATCTATGTATGAGCGGATGGATACATTCCCATCGTGAAATTTGAGTAGATGCCCCGGCTGAAGTTTTAAAATGCCTTGTATGAGAGTTTCTGGCCCGGGCACGTATTCCATAGCAAGATAAAAACCTGCACTCGAATGTGAAAGGTTGTTTTTATTTTTTCCTATAAGAAGAGCGGGGAGTTCAGAAGAGAAAGAAAGCACCCCGTCATCGACTCGGTAATATAGTGGTTTAACACCCATATGGTCACGAGCAATGAGAAGTGATTTATTCTCGGTATCCCAAATACCAAACGCAAAAATCCCGCGAAGGCGTGAAAACATTGCTTCACCCCACACTGAATAGGCTGCGAGCAACACCTCGGTGTCGCTTTCAGTGGTGAAAGTGTAATTTGGCA
>JAYSTK010000177.1:0-2633 GCA_043719825.1 Candidatus Kaiserbacteria bacterium
GCGCAATGTTGGTTGCCCCAATGTTGCCACTACCCACAGTACGCGGATCTGGCAGGCTAAATAGTTTGCTAAAAATAATACCAAATGAGATGGAGCCAAGCAAATACGCGGCGACTATCCAAACCATTGGAATTAAAGTGACAGGGATAAAACCTAACTCATTCATTTAATCTCTCTTTACCTTCCATGACCGTCATTCCATCTCAGCCGTCATTCCGACGGGAGCTTTTTTGTTTTACAGAAAGCGAACCACGGAATCCAGAGGCTTTTCTACAACGTTTAATTACTGGTAGTATATTACTGGATTCCGTATCGCGCTATGCTTGCACGGAATGACAACTAAATAATGAGGCAACATGGACATCATTTTTATATCAGAACTTAAAGTAAAAACCAAATTGGGCGTGCCCGCGTGGGAGCGCATGACGCCGCAAACCATTATTTTGGACATTGAAATTGGCTACGATTTAACCAAAGCCTGCAAAAGCGATGCGATTGCCGACACCATCGACTATGGCTCTGTGGTTACGCGCATTCACGAAACCTTAAAAGAACACAGCTTTCAACTCGTAGAAGCACTTGCTGAACATATATGCCAACTTATTTTTAAAGAATTTAGCGCGTTAAGCGTGAAAATTAAAGTCGCTAAACCAGCGATATTGCCAAGATTAAAGGCGTTGGGCGTTGTGATTGAAAGAAAGTGTTAATAATGAACGATATTGAACAGCAATTCGAAGTATTTAAAAAAGCAATCATTGAAATTAATAACTATAAAAGTTTTACTAAATCAATTGCTGAAAAAATATCTGGTTACCAGCAAATACTTGAGGACAATAATCTTATAAAAAAAAGAAGCGAAATGTCAGATAGTGACTTTTCAAGCATGATTAACTTTCTGTATAAAAACTATGGAAAAGGCCAATTAGAGTCACTAGAAACAAACCACTTTACACTAAAAGATTTTAACCGAATTGAGCTTGAATTAAAGAATCGACAATATCAACTTTTATTACTCAATGCATTTGAAGCCTTCGAACAATACTTAAAATGTGCAAAATTTTTAATCAACAATACCCCTGAACACAAGGATAGTAAATGTTTTTCATCCATTAAATTCATAATGAAATTACATGAAACTATCCCAACAATTCCTACAATAATAAAATTTCGAAATGAAAGTAATGCAGAGTTTCTAGATGAAGTAAATTTACTTTTAACTTTTTCAATAATAGAACAGCTTCGCCATCAAATAGCGCATACAAGTGGCTACGCAGATGACAAACCAATATTTATTAAAAAATGTCTTGAACGCATTGGCCGATATAACAATAGCAAACCTAAATCAGAATATACGGATTACTTAAATAGTTTTTTTGGACGTAATCAATACGAGAACTTGATTTGTTTAATTGAGATAAGGGATGAACAAAACCTACATTATTATTACGACAGATTAGGTGATTTAATTAAGGAGCTGGCAAGTTATATTATTTTTATACATGGGTATATCAAAAGTGCCTCAAACGTGGCAACCTCATATAATCCCCTTGCCGCGCCTTCGGCTTGAGTGACTTCCACAATCCCACTTTCACGCCGCAACGTGCTCCAGTTCCTGTCAGCCTGCGGCGTTTCATTGGCACTGCCCGGGATGTCCGCGCGAGCTGCCTCGCGACGGCGCGAGGAACGACCCAAGTCGCTGATTACGCTCTGGATGAATGGCGGAATGAGCCAGCTGGAAACCTGGGACCCACACCCGGGAACTCCCTCCGGCGGCGACGTGAAAGACATCGTCACAACAGCAAAGGACATTCGCATCTCGGAGATGCTCCCGCAACTGGCCGAACAGATGGCATCGTGTCTCCTGATCCGGTCGCTCACGTCGAAAGAAGGTGACCACGAACGCGGCTCGATGTTCGTGAAGACCGGTTACCGGCCGGAGCCGACTCTGAAATATCCGACGCTGGGAGCCATTGCCGCTCACGAATTGCCGGATGCTCGCATCGAGATCCCACAGCACGTCGCTCTCGCGTCGGATCGGATCGTTCCGGAAGGCGGATACCTGGGAAACCAGTGGGATGCCTTTCGGGTTTTCAATCCAGGCGAAGATCTTGCGAATCTCTCTGCTGAGGTCTCGAAGGAACGCCAGGGCGACCGACTGAAAGGTCTGAACGTCGTCAGTCGGCAGTTTGAACAGCGGCGACAATTCGGTGCGAAAGCAACGCTGCATCAGAACACGCTCGATCGTGCCCTGGAGATGATGACTTCGGATCAGCTCAAGGCGTTTCGCATCGACGAAGAAACGTCTGCCGTGAAAACTGCCTACGGAAACTCATCATTCGGGCGTGGCTGCCTGGTCGCACGTCGACTGGCGGAAGTTGGTGTCCGATCTGTCGAGGTTAGCCTGTCAGGCTTCGACACGCATGTGTCCAATCATGAAGGGCACATCACTCAGACAAAGATCCTCGACCCGGCCATTGCGACATTGCTGAGGGAACTTCGCGAACGCGATCTGCTCGATTCGACGATCGTGTTGTGCATCAGCGAATTCGGTCGCACGCCGAAGGTCAATCCGGCTGGCGGGCGAGACCACTGGCCGAACTGGTTCTCGTGCATGATCGCCGGAGGCGGCTTCC
>JAYSTK010000178.1:0-2607 GCA_043719825.1 Candidatus Kaiserbacteria bacterium
TCACCGTTTCTTCTCATATTTAACAGTATTCTCGCACTCGTGTTAATCGTCATCGCGGTGTATGACATTCGCCACACAATAATCCCCGATGAATGTGTATTACTGTTGTCGTTCTTAGCACTACTTCTCCTAGGGGTTCACTATTACCAAGGTGGGGGGATGACAATGGGAATTGCTGATCTTGCCGGGGGAATTGGCGCTGCGTTTTTCTTCTTTGCACTTTGGTATGTTTCTAAAGGTAAATGGATAGGACTTGGAGACGCGAAGCTTGCGCTTCCCTTAGGGGTAATCGTGGGTATCACGGGCGTATTTTCTATGGTCGTGCTCTCATTTTGGGTGGGAGCAGGAATCAGTATTTTTCTTCTTATCCTGCAACATGTAGGAAAGAGGGGGAAAACTTTCTTACGCTTTCACGCCGAAAAGCTTACAATTAAGAGTGAAGTCCCATTCGCGCCGTTTCTCATCTTAGGATTTCTACTCGTGTATCTTTTTCATGCTGACATTTTCACCATTACCTCATTTCTCATTCCGGTCTAAACGTATGTCACGATTATCTCATCGGGGTTTTACGCTTATTGAGCTTTTAATATCAGCAGCGATTATCACGATTATCAGTAGTATTGTGCTCGTGCGATTTAATTCTTTCGACGGCACGGTACTCCTTAAGAGTCTTGCCTATGAGGTGGCGATGGGAATTCGAGAAGCACAGATTTACTCAGTGAGTGTTATCGGTACGGGTAATGATGGAAGGTTTAGGTATCCTTATGGTGTTTCATTTACTCCAGGAGCATCAAGCTATACTTTTTTCCGATACAGAGGGAGCGCAACTCCTCAAAATGACTCTTCAAATACAGACGTTGTGAGAGCTATATCCTTCGCCGGGTCAATGAGGGTGCATGATGTGTGTGTTACGGTGGGAAACAATGAATCCTGTAGTGCACAAGGAATGTCGCGTTTGGATATTTCGTTTAGACGGCCTGAATTTAGTGCCATTTTTTATACGGTGGGAGGACCAATGGGTCCAATATCTTCTGGAAAAATTAAATTTTGTTCAACACGAAATTCAGGAAATGTCTGGGTCGTCAATGTGAGTCTTCTTGGACAGATTTCGGTTTCAAAAGATGCGTCGGGTAGTACTTGTACATAAATATGCATTCTTACAATTTACAAAAGAACATGAAGCGCAACTGCGGATTTTCCCTTATTGAACTCATGGTGTCGCTCACAATCTTCTCTATTGTAATGACAGTAAGTGTGGGGACCCTCCTCGTCCTTATCGATGCAAACGCAAAAGCGCAAGCACTCTCAAGCGCTATGACAAATCTTTCTTTTGCGATTGATAGTATGACGCGTAACATTCGTACGGGTAAAGACTACTATTGTGATGGAGCAAGTAGTCTTGGTAATCCACTTAAAAGTTTAAAAAATGACTGTAGTGGAGAAACAGGAATTGTATTTACTCCTGGTTTTGAAAATAATAAGCGTATGGCATACCGTCTTAATGGCACTGCTATTCAACAAAGAAAAGATACGGGTGGAGTTGCGGATTCGTGGGTTGATATTACGAGTACTCTACCCCCAGCAGCAGTACAAATAACAAGACTTCAGTTTACTGTGGAAGGAAGTTCAAATGGTGATACCAATCAACCTAAAATAACAATGTTTATAGAAGGGCAAGTAGATAATGGGCTCACGTCACCGTCAAAGTTTAAAATTCAATCAAATGTAACCCAGCGAGTTTTAGATTATTAATATGTTTTGTTTCCTTTATAAAAAGAAAGTTGCATTAATACGCGGTTTTACACTCGTGGAGACACTTGTAGCTATTAGCATTCTACTTGTCGTTATTGTTGGACCTATGACTATTGCGCAAAAAGGTATGCAGAACGCATTCTATGCGGGAGATCAAACCACTGCAATTTACCTAGCGCAAGAAGCTATCGAGTATGTACAACGGCTGCGGGATAATAATGCACTTAATGAGTTCAGCGATTACCAATTGAATGGTTCAAATAATAACGGAAACACCCAAAGTTGGTATACCTCCCTCGATTCAGATTGTAGAGACAATGATGGATGTGATGTAGACTTTGGACCTAATACACCTATTTTTAATGATTGCACAACAGCAAGTGATTGTAAGCTTGAAATTAATTCCAATCCGACTATACGATTGTATGGATATGGAACGGGGTGGGCAAACTCCTTGTATGAACGACGTATTCGAGTAGGAAATTATAGTAATGGGGGGTATCCAGTGACGGTAACCGTTAGTTGGACAGCAAACATATTTGGTAATGTTACCAATAACGCCCGTACGGTGACGCTTCAAACGTACATATATGATCATTACAAGCGCTATGAATAGATACAAAAATATAAAAAATGAGACTCGGGGGATAACCCTCCTTATTACACTTCTACTTATCAGTGTACTTCTAGGGGTAAGTGCCTCGCTACTCAATGTGACTTTAAAACAGTATCAATTTTCAAGCATTGGTCTTGCTTCAGAAATGGCGTTTCAAGCTGCTAACGCAGGAATGGAATGTCTTTTGTATCACGATAATAATGATGCAACCTATCCTGTAAGTCCTTTTGACGTTATCG
>JAYSTK010000179.1:0-19828 GCA_043719825.1 Candidatus Kaiserbacteria bacterium
GGAAGATATTACACTCCGTGCTCTTCGTGTGCTTAAAGAAGCGGAGTATGTTCTCTGCGAAGATACACGCGTGACGGGGAATCTTTTGAAGCACCATGGCATTCAAACAAAAACCCGTCACTATGATGCGCATGCGAGTGAACGAGTACACGAAACTATTCTTGAAGATCTAAAAGCGGGGAAAAACATTGCACTTGTCTCTGATGCAGGGACGCCAGGGATCTCTGATCCTGGGGTCTTGCTTGTTGCGCGCGCCCGGCAAGCGTCAGTGCGCATCGACGCGATTCCTGGAGCTTCAGCACTTACTGCAGCGTTTTCTATTTCAGGTATCTCGGGGAACAGTTTTGTGTTCCTCGGCTTTGTGCCACAGAAGAAGGGCAGGCAAACTTTTTTCAAAAGTTTGCCTGAGTACGAAATACCCGTCATTTTTTATGAAGCACCCCATCGCATTATGAAGACTCTTGAGTCTCTCGTTGAGGTTTTGCCTAGGGTGACCCTTGGTAACGCCAAGGGTCACCCTAGGCATGCCAGAGTAATTATTGCGCGTGAGCTCACAAAGGTTTTTGAAGAAGTGGTTTCCGGTACGCCAGAAGAAGTCCATCAATACTTTATCGATCATCCCGACCATGTCCGCGGGGAATTTGTGGTGATGATACAATGAATTTGATATCAATTAATCTAATGTAACTTATGGAAGGCGTTCCAGAAAGCAAGAAAGAAACAACCCAAGAGCTTGATTTTGATAAGGCGGTGTCTCTAGCTGAAGAGTTATTTCGTGTTGCCGAAGCTCGGAATCAATTTGCACATGATCAAGGTGGGGGAGATTTTGAGGGTTTTGCGACAATGGGGCAGCATGTTGGTAATAACAGACTTACGTATGATGAACTTGAAGCAGAATTCAGTAAGTTGCGCAAAAAATTTGATGATGAAGTGAAAGACAAAATGAGACTTGTTGAACAACTTCGAAAGATCGGTGATAAGGAACTGGCTGACAAGATAGCACGAACGTTTAATGTCCGGACGGGTCTCATTGGGAGAATGTTTCCAGGTGACAAGTAGTTTGTAAGCCAGTTTTCCCCAGATTTCGCATCATTTTCGACCATACGGTATACTCTAAGCATGTCACGCGAATCATTTATTTTTATAATTGGGTTTTTTGTCTTTTTTGCCTCTTTTCTCGGGATTCCTGATGAATGGAAGGAATGGTTTTTTATTGGAAGTGGAATAGTCCTCATGTTTCTCGGGTATAAACTAAGGCGCGCAGCATTTCTCAGATCAATAATGCATGAGAGTGGAGAACATCGGAGTGAAGCGTTTGTAGAGCGTCGTCAAACAATTGAACGAAGACAGGCAGAAATATTGAGTGATGTACCCCTTAAAGAGTAACTGTATATGCATTTTAAATATGGCGTGATAATTGGGGGACTCGTCATTCTTTTACTCATTGCTTCATCAACACTTTTCCCTAAACTAAGCGCTACCACTTACACTGCAGCTGATACTCGTTCTCGTAACATGCCTGTTGAAAAAGAAAGTGAACTCGTTCCAGTAGCTCCGATTGATACACGAGAAGTGGTAAAACACGTACCTATTCCTGATTCAGTAAAAGCTATTTACATGTCAGGATGCGTTGTCGGGACAACTGATTTTCGTGAACGCCTCGTTAAACTCATTGATGAAACTGAAGTGAATGCTGTAGTTATTGACATCAAGGACTACTCGGGAACTATTTCATTTGATCCGGTATCAGCTGCATGGCAACCAGCATGGAGCGCAGCAAAATGCGGCGCACGCGACATGAAGGATTTTCTCGCGTACATCCATGACAAAAACATTTTTGTTATCGGGCGCATCACGGTGTTTCAGGACCCATTCTATGCACCACTGCATCCCGACCTTGCAGTTCAGCGACGTGATGGAACTATCTGGCGTGACGGGAAGGGCCTTTCATTTATTGATGTAGCCTCTAAACCATACTGGGACCACATGATTGAACTTTCGGTTGACTCATATAATGTCGGCTTTGACGAACTCAATTTTGATTATGTGCGGTATCCCTCTGATGGTGACATGCAAAATATTGCGTTTCCTCGAAGTATGGCCGGTGAATTTGGAAACGATAAACAGGCGAATCTTGAAGCGTTTTTTAAGTATCTGAACGAGCGTCTCGATGAAGAGGTTCGCTTCGCACTCGTACGTCATGAGAACACCGGTCGCGCATCGAATACTCCGTGGACTTCGGCAGACCTTTTTGGTATGACGACGACGAACACCGATGATCTTTCGATTGGTCAAGTGCAAGAGCGCGCTGCGCCGTATTTCGATTTCGTTGCACCTATGGTGTACCCATCCCATTATCCAAAGACATTTCTTGGTCTTGGAAATCCAAACGACTACCCCTATAAAATTGTGCATTACGCGATGAGCGAAGGTGTGAAGCGCATGAAAGCATCAACGACGCCTGTGCAAGGATTTATGCATGAACGCATTGGAACGTCGACGCCAGCTGTGTATCAAAAACCAGTATTTACAGGTGATCGTCTTCGCACTTGGATTCAAGACTTTGACTACGGAGGAGATTACGATGCCGCTGATGTGCGCGCTCAGATACAGGCGAGCTACGATGCAGGCGTTGACTCATGGATGATTTGGGCGCCGAGTAATATATACACGAGGGGAGCCTTACTTGAGGCAGCAACTACTGAATAGAAAATAAAAGCCCCCGCGACCAAAGGTCGCGGGGGCTTTTTTCTACTTCCAGGAAACCCCGCGCGTAGAGCGCGTCTCCATCGCACCATAGCGCTTCGGAGCGCGGGGATGAATGGATCCCTGCACGTATCTCACTCCCATAATGTGATACGCCTGTCTTCATGAGAACAACAGTCCTTTCATGCCAAAAAAGGAAACCCCGGTCGGAGCCACAGCGGAGGCCGGGGAGGGGGTCATTTAGGACTTGCGAAATCGAATACAGTTCGAGACTCACAAGTAAAATAACACGAGGCTAAAATAGTCTGGGAGACTATTTTAGGACTTTGAGCACGAACGTGCGAAAAGTGTACAGTCCCTGTAAGGAATTCCTTATACGATGAGTGTTATTTTGTGCAATGCAACAATGAAATGTGCCGACTTCCCAAGTCCTATCTGTTATACTTTTCGTATGCAATTCGATCCTGATAAGATCACGTTTTTTGGACGTACTGATGCGCGTGGTAAAAACGTTGCGTTCGGTATTAAAGCAAAAGACCGACAACGACATGTGTACGTCATTGGAAAGACGGGTATGGGTAAGTCGACTCTCCTTGAGAATATGGCCGTGCAGGACATCCAAAACGGGGAAGGCATGGCCTTCATTGATCCGCACGGTTCGGCTGCTGAAACCCTTCTCAATTATATTCCTGAACACCGCATCAAAGATGTGCTCTACTTTGCGCCCGCTGATGCTTCTCATCCCGTTTCATTCAATATTATGGAAGATATCGGTGCTGACAAACGGCACCTTGTTGTCTCAGGGCTTATGTCAGTCTTCAAAAAGATTTGGGTTGATGCGTGGAGTGCGCGTATGGAGTACATTCTCTCGAATACACTCCTTGCGCTCCTCGAATATCCTGACTCAACGCTCATCGGAGTGAACCGCATGCTTTCTGATAAAGAGTACCGAAAGAAAGTTGTTGATAATGTGAAGGACCCCGGTGTGCGTGCGTTTTGGGTAGATGAGTTCGCAAAATATAACGAGCGCTACATGCAGGAGGCGGGCGATGCTATTAAAAATAAGATTGGGCAATTTACGGCAAACCCAATTATTCGCAATATCATCGGTCAGCCAAAATCTTCCTTCGATATTCGGCAGATGATGGACGAACGAAAGATCATCATCATGAACCTCTCGAAAGGTCTCATTGGTGAAACAAATGCAAACCTGCTTGGTTCGATGCTTACCACGCGTATTTATCTTGCGGCGATGAGTCGAGCAGATTTAAGCCTAGAAAGAATGCGCGAAACGCCTAACTTTTATTTTTATGTAGACGAATTTCAGTCGTTTGCAAATGCTACCTTTGCAAATATTCTTTCAGAAGCCCGTAAATACCATCTCAATCTTACAATTGCGCACCAGTACATTGAGCAGATGGAAGAAGACGTGCGTAATGCGGTGTTTGGGAACGTCGGAACTATTATTTCATTTCGTGTTGGTCCGTTTGATGCAGAAGTACTTGAAACAATATTTACTCCCCAATTTCTTGCGACTGACATCGTCAATCTTGGATTTGCCCAAGTATACCTCACCCTCATGATTGATGGGATTGGATCACAACCATTTTCAGCGACAACACTTCCTCCAATTCAATCCCAACCCATTTCGTATAGAGACATGGTGATTGCGGCGAGTAGGAGTCAATATGCACGCACGCGTGCAGATGTTGAAATTGATATTGCGAAGTTTCATGAACCCATTGTGATTGAAAAACCTGCACGGAAAATTGAAACATTTTCTCCGCCAATCCTCACTCCTCCAGCCCCCGCCGCAACAAACTCTTTTCGTACCCAACCGCCCGTTCGGGAACAAAAAAGAGATTTCGGGAATGAGAATAGATCGCCTCGTATGTCGTCTGATCGACGAACACGAGACGAGGATCGTCGTGAACAGTATCATCGAAGGGATCCGCAAGCGTCTTCCCCACCCCCTACGCGTGGGGAAGTGACTCCGCCACCGCAGCCCGTTCGAGATGAGGTGGTAAAAAAGAAAACAGAAAATGCTGAAGACCTTAGATCCATACTTAAAAAAATCGTTACTGAAGACCAACACCAAACGTCAACAGTGAAAACAAACGTACCTCACGCAAGTCGGCAAGCCATGCCTAAGAACGATGTCGCGAGAAATGAGTTACGTGCTGCTGTCATTACTGTTAACGAGGAAAAATCCATTTCCCCAATCCCGCCCGCTTCTCCAGTGCCTCCTATAGAAAAGAAAATTTTGCATGATCCTGAAATAGCAACTACGAGGCCATCTCTAAGCGCGCAGTCACCATCTTCAGAAAATCATACTGCTCCACCGTCCCCTCGGGAATTGGAGCGAATGATGCGGATTACTACGAGTGATAAGCCACCCTATTAACATGACAAAACATAAAAAAATATTGAATTTCTTTGTTGAAACTGCAATTTCTTCCTTCACCGTACATCACGTACGGCTCAGTCAAAAATTTAGTTTCGCCTCGAACTTCAGACAATTTTTTAAGTTTAGCGCAGCACTAATTTTTAGTATTTTCTTGATGCTCTCATTTTCCAGCACAACCCATGCAGCGGTCATGTTTAGCGAAATTGCATGGATGGGAACTTTAGAGAATGCAAATGATGAATGGATCGAACTGTACAATCACGACGGAACAGATATGAATGTAGACGGATGGACCATAACTGATGGGGCATCACTTGAAATTGCATTGAGGGGTATTATTCCTTCACGAACTATTGTGCTTCTCGAGCGCACGGACGAAAGCACTGTATCGGGAATAACCGCATTTCAGATATATACTGGAGCGCTTGGTAATGATGGAAGAACGCTCACTTTGAAACGTGGGGACGGAACAACTGAAGATCGTGTGGTGGGAGGTGAAAATTGGACAAGTATCGGTGGAGATAACATCACTAAGCAAACTCCTCAAGCTACGATGAACGGATGGGTTACCGGTACTCCAACTCCTGGAGCACCAAATGTTGCACATGGTGAAAATACCAATACTGACGATAATGATGAAGAGGAAGAAACGAGTACTTCTGGTGGAACAATTAAAGGTATTAGCGCTTCACGTGTGAGAAGTGGTGATGGAGTTAATATTTCACTTACACTCCCCCAAACAGAATTGCGACTTGTAATTGATGCACCTGAGACCGTGTATGTGAATGCGCCTATTCGACTGACTGCACTGCCGAGTGGGATTGGAGAACACCTTATGGATTCTCTTGTGTACACATGGAATTTTGGGGATGCGTATATTAGTGAAGGAAAAGAGGTCACGCATGCGTTTAAATATCCTGGGGAATATGTCGTCGTTTTGCGTGGAGTGTATGCGCGTCATGACACTGTCGTTCAAAAAATAATTACGGTATTACCCGTAGCAGTGACGCTCTCGCGGACAATGCAAAACGATATTGTGCTCTCAAACATCGCACCCCATGCTATTGATCTTTCGGGGTATGTGCTTAAAGGAGGTAAGTCACTAACATTCCCACTCAACTCAATACTGCTCAGTGGGAAATCACTTACTATTGATCGAAATCGTGTAGAAGAAATGCTTCAGGGCATGGTTGCGCTCTATGACACAGAAAAAGAGATGGTTGCCTCGGAGGCTCTCGCCATTTCAAAACCAATCGCACCGTCATCAGAAAAAGCAACGAGCGTAGCAATTAAAAAATCAGCCATTACTCGACCCACAGTTTTAGGGGCGAATAAAACTTTTAAACAAGAGGCCACCAATGCATCGACAACAGCTACTGCTACGTCGCCGACGCTGAGAGATCTTCCTCCTACCATCCCACTCTATACAATTGCTGAGGCATCAGGATCATCGCAAAGTGATAAATCACCGCTTACTAATAAGCTCCCTTACTTAGGATTAGTAGGTATTTTGCTCGTTAGTATTTTAGCGTTATACACACGTAAAAATAGTTCAGAACTTTTATAACAAAATCGCCACAGAAAGAGTTTTAGAGTACTATGAGCACTACTATGTATGGAGAACAAAAGCTAATTCTAGTCACGGGAGGTGCTGGATTTGTGGGTTCGCACCTCTGTGAACGACTCGTAAAAGATGGTCATCGGGTGATTTCGCTCGATAACTATTTTGCTGGATTAAAAGATAATCATATTGAGGGAGTAGAGTATCGTGAAGGTCATACAAAAGATATCCGAAAACTGATTCTTGAAAAGCCAGATATCATCTACCATCTTGGAGAATATTCGCGTGTTGCAGCGAGTCTTGAAGAGCCTGATATTGTGTATGATCTTAACATGGCAGGTACGTTTGCTGTCTTAGAATTTTGGCGCGAGAAGAAATGTAAACTTGTGTATGCGGGCTCATCGACGAAGAAGGTTGGTCCACGTGAAGACGGAGTCGAAGGACGTGACCTTGCACCATACACATGGATGAAGGCTGCTAACACTGAGCTCGTCGCAAACTATGGACGCTGGTACACACTTTCGTTCGCAATTGTATATTTCTACAATGTGTATGGCCCGCGTGAACGTACGATTAAAGAGTACGGAACGGTCATTGAAACATGGCGGCGATCTGCCCTCGAAGAACGGCCTCTTCAAGTTCGCAAACCTGGAACGCAAAGACGTGCGTTTACTCATGTCGCAGATACCGTGGATGGTATTGTGCTCGTTGGAGAAACGGGTGAGGGAGATAACTTTGGCATCGGGACTGAGGAAACTTTCTCACTTCTTAAGGTTGCTG
Source organism: Candidatus Kaiserbacteria bacterium (assembly GCA_043719825.1). Lineage (GTDB taxonomy): Bacteria > Patescibacteriota > Minisyncoccia > Phycocordibacterales > UBA918 > Damh-18. The sequence continues at coordinate 7,455 of JAYSTK010000179.1, forward strand.
AAATGTTTGAAGGAGCCATTGAAATGCTTCCCGAAACGAAAACTACACGTGCATCCGCAGACGTCGATTCTTCAAAAACGAGAGCTCTCGGATGGGTGCCACAGCATCATCTCGTAGATTATATTGACTCGTTTAAGAAATGAAAAAAAAGATTCTCATTTTCTCACTCGACTACTTGCCAGGGACCATCTCTGGGGCTGAGGCGGCGATTCAAGAGATAACCGACCGCATTTCTCCGGATGAGATTGAATTTCATATGGTGACCTTGTACTACGATAGTACGGTGCCGCGAGTCGGAAAAGTGGGGAATGTGCTCATTTATCGTGTCGGCCTCTTTGGGAAACCAAATGCTTCGCTTGAAGAACGACGACAATTTCCACTCCACTACAACAAGCATTATTTCCAGTTTGCTGCAGCATTCAAGGCACTCTTCCTTCACTACCGATATCGCTATGATGCGGTGTGGGCGGTAATGGCGCATGGGACCGGTGTGCCAACCGCACTTTTCAAATTTGTACACCCACGAATGCCATACGCACTCACGCTCCAAGAAGGGGATCCTCCAGAGCATATTGAGCGCATTATGCGGCCAGTGTGGTTTTGGTTTAGGCGGGCTTTTACCAAAGCAACCGTCATCCAGCCGATTTCGGAATTCCTTGGCGCTTGGGCACGTAAGATGGGATATCAAGGTAATATTGAAATTATTCGGAATGGTGCAAACCCTGAATCGATTAAACCAACGTTTGATCCGTCCGAAGTTGAAGCACTTAAGGCAAAGCTTGGGAAAAAAGTGGGAGATATTTTCCTCGTAAATACCGCACGACTCGTGGAGCAGAAAGGATTTGATACGACCATTCGTGCACTTCTTCTTTTGCCCCCACACATCAAACTCCTCGTTGTGGGCGGTGGACCGGACGAGGCGAAGCTCAAAGATTTGGTAAAAGAACTTTTGCTCGAAGACAGAGTGATATTCACCGGGCAAATTGACCGAAAAGAAGTCACACAATATCGCTTTGCCGGGGATATTTTTGTTGGCCCATCGCGATCAGAAGGGCTTGGAAATGCGTTTCTCTCAGCGATGGCGTGCAGGATGCCCGTTGTTGCAACACAAGTGGGTGGTATTGCTGATTTCCTTTTTGATGCAAAACGGAACCCAGGGAAGGGAACGACGGGATGGGCAGTTGATCCCGATAGTCCAAAACAAATTGCGGAGGCCGTGAAGGAAATAATTGCACATCCTGAAGTTGTCAAAGAAGTACTTGCGCGTGCTCGAAAGATGGTAGAGGAAGAGTACGACTGGGATCTCGTCGCAAAGAAAATGAAGGAGAAGATTTTTGACCGAATTACAAGAAAAGACTAAATCATTGAAATCAAAATTCTTTAACCATCCAATATAGCTATTAAACTGATATGGTAAATTTATGGATTTAAAAAATGAAAAATACGGTTGGTCTATTTTAACGTTACAGATATTTGTTGGTATTGGAACCTTACTTTCACAATTTTATCTTCAGCAGAAGTCCGACGATCGTGAGTATGTTCAGATGGCTATAATGATCTTGAGTGAACCGAAAAATTTAAATGATTCAACTGAATTGAGGGAGTGGGCAACAGAAGTCTTGAATAAAAAATCACCCGTTCCGTTTGGAAGGAATCTCTTTGAAGAATTGGGTAATGGTAACCTTTTATTCCCAACAAGTACTACTGAATTAAATTATGAAGCACTGCGTCAATTTATTGAAATTTCTAATGAAAGGAAATTTAATATAATAACAGAATAGTTTTAACCTCAGTCTAGACTGAGTATTAATCCGTACACTTCATTTAATGTAAGTTTTTCTGACGTTTTTTCTCATCTTCGCTCCGGAGTGAGTCACGAGTCTTTGTGTACTCAAAAATTACTGATTCAGGGACTTTTTCTTCTTTGAGAATATGTGTGAGTACGGTGCTCCAAAAGGTGACGCGAGCGGCATTAAGTGTGTGGAGATCGCCGACACTCTTTTCGAGCGTCTGGACGTAGTACCAGTTAATTTCTCCGAGGCGGTAGATACGCATCATGCGGAGTGACACGGATTCTTCAGGTGTGCGGTTGTCATGCACGTATGTTACAAGCGCATCTTCGAGCGTTGGATTATAGAGCGTCATGAAGTTTGCAAACCGTGCCCAGCCTTCGTACTTATTCCCAAACGTGAGCGATGAATGATCGAGGAGGTACATAATGTCGCCTTGGATACGAATATTGTGGGGAACGAAGTCTGTATGGGTAAGGAAGCCTGAGTACTGCTCGATAATTTTCTCATGTTCTCGTAGTGTAGTGAGTGCCTCTCCAAGAAGTCTCTGAAGTGGTAGATCGTGTGGCCAGGCGATTGTAATGTTGGCCAAAAATGTTTGGAAATTGTGTAGATAACTCCGTGCATCGCGCATACCGTACACTCGTGTTATAAGAGTACGATGTTTTGAAGTTGTTGCATGTGCACTTTCCTGCGCCTTAAAGGCACGGAGTGCGAGCGTGAACTGTTCCTCAATGTTCCGCTCAAGGAAACTCAATGGCTGCTCAATGAATTGTTGTGCCGCAATGACAAAACCCTCCGCTTTTACGTAATCGACCTCCTGAGGCGTGTGGAATACTGAACCCGCAAAATCAATACGTGTAAGTACGCTTCTACATGTTCGTTCGTGTTCAATCTCGCGAATACCTCCCGCATCGCGCGTTGCTTTAATTATGACTTTCTTTCCATCGAGCGTGAGCCCTGTAAGAATGAGCTTTTTGCCACTTGTGGTGGTGACTGCTTGTTGAAGATAGCGTTCACCGCGCATGTGCTTTTGCTCCGTATCGAGCGTATATCCAAGACGAGAAAGTAATGGGCAAAGCGCTGCGAGCTCACTCGTGCAATAGATCTCCCATTGTGTTTTTGAATCTAGAGTATTCATAGGGAAAGTGCACGAGTGAGTTCAGTAATATGTGCGCTCCACGAGGCTTCATATGCACTCTGCACTTCAGTAGGGTAGGGAGCAAACGGGAGGATTTCGGGGCGTGATGCGGGGCGCTCAATATTGTGTATGCAATCTGGAGAAATATTCTTCAGAAAAAATGCACTTGTACTACTCGTTCGTGTGTGCGCGATAATACCCTCCGCTCGTTTGAGCATGAATTGGAGAAGTAGACGAAGGAAAGGGCGTTCCAAGGCATGTGCAAGCGCTACCTCATCGCCGAGACGAACATATATCAGTTTGTGTGTAAAAAGGGAAAAGAGAAGTACGGGGAGTTCAACGGATGGTCCATTTTGTGTGTAGATTATATCAGTGTCACGTGTTGCTCGAATGAGTGCACTCATAAAACGAAATAGTCGAACGGGAAGAATGTATGATTTTTCAATAGGTAATATTTGAACGCCAGTGACTTCTTCGGGAATGTGATTAAAGGCAAGGACAGTAACCGCATGATTCGATGATAAGCGTCCAGCAAGCTCCTTTACATAAGGTGCGGGTTCAGCAATATCGGGCGGGAAAAGGGGAGTAACAAGAAGAATTCTCATATAGGACTTGTGCAAATGACGCATTTCGTTGTTGCACTACATAAAATAATTCTCATCGTAATGCACATACGTCTCGGATTATTTTATTTGTGCGCCTAGAACTGCATTCATTTGTACAAGTCCTTATCATATAGGTATCAGAGCAAAAAGTGTACACCAAAATCATATTTTTGCTGGTTTTAGCAATTTTTCATATCGGATAAAACTCCACAATTGAGTAGAGTTCACGGCGAAACAAAATTTACGACTGAGACGTACTTAACGTACGGTGAAGAAGAAAATTGTAGTTTCAACAAAGAAATCTGCCAATTGCGGGGTTTTGTCGTTCTCATGTATCATGAATGGAATGCATGCAATCATATTAGATGGACAGCTTAAAAGCGCTCTCTCTGCCGTACGATCTCTCGGCAAAACGGCCATATTCGTGTCTGTTGGAGCTGAGCGAAGTTCGGGAATGGCGCTCCATTCGAAACATGCGAAGGCACAATTTACATATCCATCCCCCTACGATGACCAGGCTGGTTTCGTCCGTGCAGTGCGTGCTGAGGCGATTCGTATTGGAGGGAAACCAGTAGTGTACGCAATGAGTGACGCGACATATCTCTCACTCTACGGAGCGCGTGAGGCACTCAAGGATGACATGACGCTCGTTTTTCCCGAATCTAAGTCCGTTGAGATTGCGTTTGATAAAGGTGCGACGTATTCAATAGCGAGGGTATCAAATGTCCCTACTATCACGACGCATATGCCCGTTACGACTGAAGAAATTGAACGACTCGGTGGCACACTCAAATACCCCGCAGTAATAAAACCGAGAAAGAGTGTGTCATGGCAAGAGGGAAAGGGTGCGTTTGGAAGTGCGGAGTTTGTACATACGAAAGAAGAACTTATGAATGCGTATACGCGTTTGCGTGAGACTCATGGTGAGCCACCACTCGTCCAAGAACGAGTTATCGGCGAAGAGTATGGTGTAGAAATGATTGCTCATGAGGGGAAGCCCATTGCAATTGTTGCGCATCATCGAGTGCGCTCACTTTCACCGACAGGTGGCGCATCGGTCCTCAAAGAAATTTGTTCCCCGGGGGCACTTACTGACTTACTCATTACCTATGCGAAAAAACTCGCACTTGAGCTTTTATGGGAAGGGCCAATCATGGTTGAATTTAAAGTCGATAGTGATACCCGCACTCCGAAACTTATGGAAATAAACGGCCGCTTTTGGGGATCACTCCCACTTTCCGTCGCAGCGGGCGTCAACATGCCACATTTCTATTATCTCCTTGCAACGGGTGGTGATTATTCAAATATGCAAACAGAACCAAAGGAGGGAGTGGTAACAAGACATTTTTTAGGGGACGTTCGACATCTTCTTCGCGTGTTCTTTTCTCGGGATAAAATGCGTACGTACACGTACCCTAGAAGACGAGAGGTACTCCGTACGTTTTTTTCAACACCAAAAGGTACACAGCGAGACGTGTGGTCGTGGGGTGATCCACTACCCGCATTTTACGAAGTTATTGATATGATTAAGAAATTATGGAGGTAGTCGGAATCATTCACTCTCACTCGACGTATTCATACGACGCGAAACTGAAGCTCAGTGAGCTTCGTGATCTCTGCATCTCGCGAGGAGTGCGTTTTGTATGTATGACTGAACATACAGACGAACTCACAGAGGATCGTGCAGCGGCATTTATAAAAGAATGCGACTCACTTTCAGACGATCGTTTTCGCTTTATTCCCGGATTTGAGGTGCCGTATCGGCACGCACACATACTCATGATTGGTTGTCGATCATTTTTTAATAAGTATGCGCCCACCATGATCGAACTTTCCCCATGGGTAGACGCGGCATCATTTGTAGTACTCGCGCACCCCGTTCGTAATTATTTTAAGGTGGATACCGATCTGCTTAATTCTATAGATGCACTTGAGGTTTGGAATCAACAGTATGAAGGGAAGCGTGTCCCTCGAACACGATCGCTTCGACTGTTACATGAACTTCGTGAAAAGAAAGAACTCCTTCTCGCGATCGGAGGCGTGGATTTTCATCGAACGGAGCATTTTGGAGCCCCGTTCGTATCGCTTGATGTCAATGAACTTTCCGAAACTGCAATTCTTGAAAAATTAAAAATGGGTGCGTATGTCATATCGTCAAAACATTCTACATTTTTTGGTACATTACCAAATGGTGAAGAACTTATGGAAAAGCACCGGTGGGAGAGTGCCGTGTCGGTTCTAATTATTGTACTTGGAAAATTAGTTAATAAAACACTTGCATCACTCGGGCTGTCACTCCCCAAAAGTCTTAAACAGTTAATTCGAAGGCAACTTTAGAAGAAAATCTACACGATAAAAATGAGCACTCCGGGCGTAGGCGAAGTCTGACTCACTTTTATCGTGTAGATTTTCTAGGTACTTTTTTCTGCTCGAATAGCAACTTCATTCATTGTTGCACTTTGCATTTTGTATTCTTTCCGAAGATACTCAAAGTGCTCAAGGATTATTTCGAGGTTTTTAAAATTTTCTTTTTGGTTAATGCCAAAATTATGTGGATGCCACCAGAGATGGAACACTTCGCCACGCTTCGCTGCGCGCGTCATCGAGCGCTTGATGCGATGCATACGAAGAGGTTCGAGGAATGAAAGTACTCGCATGTAGGGGCGAAGAAATCTACTTGATGGAATGTTTACGGGTCTTCCTTCTACTTTAAAAGGAAGAGAATACGTGTGACTTCCGCTCAGATTAATATAGTGGTCGAGAAGGCGAAGTCCTCGAATTAAAAAAGATTGTGCGTCATCTTTTCTCGCCGCATAGAGAAAATGATTTTCATTACCGCGGTACGCGGTCATTCCTTTTTCAAAGCACACTTTTAATGCCGCGTCGTTTACTTGATTACGGGGAAAGATGATCGATGATGTCGTGCGGTCATACGTTTTTGAAATGAGCGCGTGTGCATCAAGATCACGCTCAAGAATATTTGCGAGGTTTTGATTTCCATCGAGCACATAAAAATGTGAGAAAGTATGATTAGCTAATTCTTGATGTGGGGTGTTTAAAATGAGCGAAACAAGTGTCGGGCCATAATGATAAGGGTCTTCAGACTCATTATTTCCGATGCGGGTATTTTCAATGTATGCGTATGAAGAAAGTCGCATGTCCCCGTACTTGGGGCGGAGATCCTTTGGCGGAAGGAGATATAGCAGTTCATCCCGATTTCGTGTCATGAGCATACCTACCGTTGCCCATGTAGCATGTATTGAATGCTCGGTAAAACACTTGAGTATACGAGGTAAAGCTGTGCGTTCGCCAAGAACGTTATCCCCATATTCTTTGAGGGTATATTTGTCAGCCATCCCCCAAAAAAGCTCAAAATCAAGGGAAATTACGAAATATCCAGGTTGTTGGTTCATTGTACAAACTATAGCGCACAAGCAAGATTTCATACAGTAGAGCTTTTTTTGACGTCGTGTGGTTAGATAGAGAAATGGAGGTCACTACCAAAAAAACAGTTATTGTGATGGGAGGGGGAACGGGTACCCACACGCTCCTTCTTGGGCTAAAAAAATACTCGGACAATATTGATATTAAGGCCATTGTGACCATGGCCGATTCGGGAGGATCTACAGGACGACTTCGTGACGAATTCGGGTATCTTCCTGTTGGCGATGCGCGCATGGCGCTTGTGGCACTTGCTCGGGATAGTGATGAAGAGAATGAGATTTTAAGACAACTTTTTCTGTATCGCTTTGATCGTGGTGAAGGTCTAAGAGGTCACACACTTGGTAATCTATTTTTAGTTGCACTTACTGATATTTTAGGAAATGAAGCGTCAGCTATTCGGGCGGCAGGGCGTGTGCTTTCAATATGTGGTGAAGTCATTCCGGTGACCGTAGATGACGTACATTTGGAAGCAGAATATCATTCGGGTGAAGTTGCCTTGAGTGAACATGAAATTGACACAGCTTCACACGTCGCGAATACAGCACTCGTAAAAGAATTACGTTTAAGCACGTCTGCGAGAGCAAACGAACGTGCCCTCTCTGCTATCCTCAATGCGGATTTAGTTATTCTAGGTCCAGGCGATCTCTACACAAGTATTTTGGCAAATTGTGTTGTTGATGGTATACCCGAAGCGCTTAGAAAGTCACCAGCAAAATTAGTATACGTTTCAAATCTCATGTCACGGAACGGACAAACCCAAGGGATGGGAACAAACGAATATCTGAGTGAAATAAAATCCTATGTAGGGCGTATGCCCGATTACATTATTGTAAATACGGGAGCTCTCAGATCAGATTTGGTTCGTGTGTATGAAGAGGATGGTGAAAAACCAGTGCTGCATAATTATTCGGGAAGAGAAACCCGCGTTATTGAAGGAAATTTTGTTGCACTTGAAGACATTCGTCGCGTGAAGGGAGATGTGATAAAACGAAGCCTTATTCGTCATGATCCGCATGCGCTCGCACATGCTATCATCGATCTCGTATGAAACTCCTTATTGCGACAGGTCTCTATCCGCCTGATATCGGCGGGCCAGCAACCTACACCGTATTTCTTGAAAAACATCTCGAAATGTTTGGGATAGAGTTTATCGTTTTACCATTTGGAGTCGTACGAAAGTACCCAAAAATAATTCGCCATCTTGTCTACACAATTAAGCTCATGCACGCGTCAAAAGGGTGCGAAGTGTTGTATGCTCTCGATACGATTTCAGTTGGTCTCCCCACCATGATTGCATGCTTTTTTACTCGTAAAAAAATGCTCCTTCGTGTGCCCGGTGATTATGCATGGGAGCAAGGTCAGCAACGATATGGGATCAAAGAAACACTTGACGAATATCTTACTCACGAAGGGCACTATCAGGTGCCGGTCAGGGTCCTTGCATACATACAGGGTACTGTTGCTCGACGCGCTGATGCCGTCATTGTTCCCAGTGATTACATGAAAACGGTGGTAGCAAAATGGGGTGTACAAAAAGAGCGAGTGACTCGAGTGTATAGTGGTCTAAAAATTATTGCTGTGCCCGAGACAAAAGAGGTTCTTCGCGCTACCTTTGGCTATAAAGATTTTGTGATGGTGACCGCAGCACGTCTCGTACCTTGGAAAGGGATTAGTCTTCTTATTGATATAACCCATACAATGCGCACGTCAGGCACCCCGGTCTCATTATTAATTATTGGTGATGGAGTGTGCCGCAAAGAATTTGAAGAGCAAGTTGATTCTTTAGGTGCCACTTCATATATTCATTTTACGGGTGCCATTTCTCGCGAAGAGCTAGGAAGGCAAGTAAAAGCTGCTGATGCATTTGTACTCAATACGTCTTATGAAGGGCTTTCACATCAGCTCATTGAAGTAATGAGCATTGGAACGCCGATTGTGACTACGAATGTGGGGGGTAATCCAGAGCTCATTATTGATGGAGAAACCGGACTTCTCACTCTTTACAACGATGGCGATGCACTTAGAAAAGCTATTGAAAATGTCATACACGATCGTACTCGATCGCTCTTCCGCTCCGAAAATGCTAAAAAATATGTTGCACGCTTTCATGAAGATGTAGTGATAAAAGAATTCGTTGAATGTATTAACCAACTCAGCTCGGCTGCTTCATGAATATTATTACCCTCAGTTTAGGAAGACAGATACTTCGAAAAGAAAGTGGAGATAGGTCTCGCATGCGAATGTACGCTCAGCACCTTGATGCATTTCATTGCATTGTGCTCTCGCGTCGCAAACATGGATTTACGGATATTGTGCACGAAGACCATTTACATTTATATCCAACAAATTCTATAACACGACTAGGAATGCTCATTGATGCATTTTATATTGCGCGAAAAATATTAAAGGAAGATCAGAAAAAACAATTTTCTATTTCTGCGCAAGATCCTTTTGAACTCGGATTTATGTGTTTTTTGATAGCAAAGATTTACAATGCTCGTTTTCATCTTCAACTTCACGGTGATTATTTTGACTCCCTCTGGGAGGGAGTATCGCTCATCCGCAGGATACGTCTTCGTGTCGCACATTTTTTATTTACAGAGGCGTGTGGGATTCGTGTGGCTTCGGAGCGAATTAAAAAATCACTTATTCGTCGAGGTCTTCCCGAATCAAAAATTACTGTGCTCCCGATTCGCCCAATGCTCGAAGCATTTTTGAGTTGCCGCCGCCCTGTACGTATTGATGACGCACTTATCTTTGTAACCACAAGTCGTCTTTCTCCAGAAAAAAATATTCCACTTATGCTTTATGCGTTTCATCGATGTGTTCAAAAATATCCACATATAAAACTTCGTATTATAGGTGGTGGAGAAGAAAAAGATAAAATAAATGTACTCATTTCAAAACTCTCTCTTCACAATACCGTTACGATGAAACCGTGGACTGACGATGTGCCGAGAGAAATGGCAACTGCTGATGTATTTCTTCTTGCGTCCGACCATGAAGCGTATGGGCTCGTGCTCATAGAGGCACTCGCGTCAGGTCTCCCTGTGGTCACTACCGATGTTGGATGTGTGGGCGAGGTGTTTAAACACAATGTTCATGGTCTAGTCGTTCCTCCTCGAGATGTAGATGCGTATGTTGGAGCAATGGAAATTATAATTTCTGAACCAACGCTGAGGGCAGAAATGAGTAAAGCAGGAAAATCTCTTGCTTATGAACTTCAAAATGTTTCTTCGGAATCATACGCTAAAGCGTGGGTAGCTGCGCATACTTGTAGCGGCAAGGAGGTATAATAGTTTTATGGCAAAAGGCCCCAACCTTTATAATTTTCCCCCACTTGATCCTTCAGTGAAAGCTCAAGAGCATTTAAGTTCACTCATGGACACTCTACATGAGCATGAGGATATTGTGGTTCTCAATAATACGCTGAAGTCAAAAAGTGAAAATAGTGAAGTAAATACTTCAGAAACGGTAGGTGATATAAAAGAGACTGAAACACATGAAGTGTCGGCTGGTGCTGCTCGTGTAAGTGATCCTTTACTAGAGGTTGTTTCTGAACGTAATACCGTTCGATTGCTTCTCTTTACTAAGAATATCGGAATGCGACAACTGGGGAGTCTTGCTCAGAAAAAGCTTCTTGAACTCGGCACAATGTTTTCAGAGATCCATGTGGTGATTCTTAATGAACGATCAGAAGAAGACACCGTACCTACCGTCCGCCTTGCAGAGAATATATGGTTGTACTGTACAGAATCTAACGACTGGTGGAAAACTGGTTTTGATGCATATCGTCTCGCGAAAGAACAGCTTGAATTTGGCGGCGGATTTCGTGCCGACATCATAGTTGCAGAGGATCCTTTTGAGTCAGGTGCAGCCGCTCATTTTATAGCTTCCAAGTACGATAGACCACTGCAAGTGCATATTCTTGAAGATATCTATGATCCTGAGTTTAAAGAGCGAGATGGACATAATGTGTGGAGACTTTTTGTTGCTCATTTTATTTTAGGAAGAGCTGACTGTGTTCGTACAAGCTCCGAAAACATTCGGGAGCGAGTACTTGTAGAATATCCGAAGCTTGAATCATTCATTGAATCATTGCCTCTCTATTACAACCTTGAGGCATGGCGAGATATGACTCCTACGATGAGTCTTAAGGAGCGATACCCTCAATTTAAATTTATTATTTTGCACATTTCGAGCATGCATGCTCGCTCGCATACTGGGGAAGTAATCCAAGGTGTTGCACCCATTTTGCGTCTCTATCCGACAATTGGATTGGTCATTGTAGGAAATGGTCCGTACCGACCAGCGCTCGAGAAGCAAGTAATAGCGCTCGGTATCCACGGGCAAGTTGAGTTCGAACCCGTTCCAGATGAAATACTTTCACATATGAAATCTGCAAATATTCTCATACACCTTTCTGAGGACGCACATGATGACACAGTTGTTATAGAAGCGGCTACGGTAAAGCTCCCCATGATAGCGCTCTCTACTTCTATAGCCGGAACACTTTTTAAAGATAGCGAATCTGCGTTTCTTTGTGATACCCCTGACCCCGCATGCGTGAGTTACCGCGTTAAGAATTTTCTCAATGATAATCAAGCTCGATCACGACTTGCAATCAATGCTCAAGAGGCAGTATTTGAACGTATAGAACAAGATTATATGGCGTATTTACTAGCATATAGAAGCTCGATAGAACGCTGTATTGAATAAAATTGCTTAAAGAATATTGCGAACTTTACGTATATAGGTAAGTTGTATAGAGTACAATTCATTTCATGAGACTTCTTATAACCACTCAAGCTATAGACAAAGATGATCCAATTCTTGGTTTTTTTCATGGGTGGGTAACTGAGTTTGCGAAGCATTTTGCACACATTGATGTGATTTGTCTTCGAGAAGGAGTGCACTCACTTCCCAATAATGTATCAGTGCACTCTCTTGGAAAAGAAAATAGTGAGAATAGACTTAAGTACATACTACGTTTCTATCGTTACTTTTGGAATGCCTTTATGAATGAACACGTTGATTATGTTTTTTTTCACATGGGTGCTATTTACAATGTGCTTGCTATCCCATTTTTTTACTTTCGCAAAATTCGTAAGACTAAATTTTTTTGGTGGAAGACACATGGCAAGGTAAGGAAACTGCTTGAACGACTCGCACTATTTGGTGTTGATGTTGTGGTTACTGCAGGAAGTAAAAGCTTTGATATTGCTACATTGAAACGCCGCGTGGTTGGTCATGCAATTGATACTGAAGTATTTCAGAGCACCGAGGCGCACACAGGAAACACACAAGGATCACTTATCATGGTTGGGCGCATTGTGCCAATCAAACGTATTGAAGTAGCTTTAGACACACTTGCCCTCCTTATCGAAAAGGGGA
>JAYSTK010000180.1:0-2520 GCA_043719825.1 Candidatus Kaiserbacteria bacterium
GACATCGCGACGCTTAAAAAAGCCATTGCAACCCAGGATCCTGTCTTCCTTACAAAAATGTCGGGCATTGGAAAAAAGACAGCGGAGAAGATTGTTACGGAACTTAAAGATGCCTTTGAAGACGAAATATTTGCCGAGAGTACTCCCTCCGGAGACCACGACGTTATCGATGCACTCATGGCACTCGGGTATTCTCAAAAGGATGCCCGTGAAGCGTCACTCACTATTCCCGTAGATATAACGGATACACGGAAACGTATCACTGCTGCACTCAAAATAGTAAGTTCCTAAAAATACTCTAACGAACTACTCTTTTGTCTCCATCTGTGAAACCCGTTATACTGAGTTCGATTTCATACTATGCAACTCGACACTATACTTTATCGACTTAAACGACTTGTTCCCCATTCTCTTTTTAGCGTTTTTCAACCCCCCTATCATTTTGTCCTTTCATATATAGGAGCAGTCATATATAACTTCCCTTCTAAGGAAATCACCGTAATAGGTGTTACCGGTACCAAGGGGAAATCATCAGTGGTAGAAATTGTAAATGCAATTTTTGAAGCAGATGGAAAGCGTACTGCGGTTTCAGGTACGATTCGATTTAAAATTGCCGAAAAGAGCGAACGCAACCTCTTCAAGATGACCATGCCGGGACGATTTTTTGTGCAGAAATTTCTTCGAGATGCGGTGAACGCAGGATGCGAGGTCGCTATTCTTGAAATGACGTCAGAAGGAGTCAAGCAATTTCGACATAAATTTATTCATCTTGACGCACTTATATTCACCAATCTCACCCCCGAACACATCGAGTCACACGGATCATTTGAAAAATACGTTGCGGCAAAACTGCAACTCGTTCGTGGTCTTGAACATTCCCAAAAACGTCCGCGCACCATGATCGCAAATCGAGATGATGACCATGGTGGAGAGTTTCTCGATGCGGCAGTTGAACATATTCTCCCCTACGGACTTTCAGATCTTGAACTCTACAATTTAAACAAGGATGACATAAGCCTTGTCATTAACGGCACCACCATACGCGTTCCGCTTATTGGACTTTTTAATGTATACAACGCCCTTGCGGCGATTACCTGTGCGCGTGCGTTTGGTATTCCATTTAAAACAATTCATAACGCTCTTTCGAATTTGTCCCCCATTAAGGGACGTGTGGAACTTTTTAAATCACCAAAAGGTGCAGAACGTAAACTTACAGTTGTCGTAGACTATGCACACACTCCTGACTCGCTTGAGAAGCTTTATAAAGCATTTGAAAAGGAGAAGAAAATTGCAATTTTAGGAAATACAGGAGGAGGGAGAGATACGTGGAAACGTCCCGAGATGGGACGTATCGCGGGTCACTACTGTGAAAGAGTCATTCTTACAAACGAAGATCCCTATGATGAAAATCCTCAAAAAATAATTGATGAGATGGCACGCGGGGTAGAAGACGAATCAAAAGTGAGCATCATCATGGATAGACGAAGTGCAATTCGCACTGCCATATTGGAAGCAAAAAGCGGCAGTGTTGTACTTATTTCAGGCAAGGGAACTGATCCGTACATTATGGGACCGAACAATACGAAAACTCCCTGGAGTGACACAAAGGTAGTGCAGCAAGAAATGGCAGCACTTTTTGGTGACACCGTATAGTATTCTGCCGTATACTAATACTTATGAGTGACGCTCCCCCATCTGGCGGATCTTCAGGACTTGGATTCTTTGTTGCGTTTTTTGCAATTATTATTTTTCTTGCGCTGAGTCTTGATGGGGGCGACGGAATATTCAGTGAATTAGGAAAACCTACCGCATCGTCAACTGAAGAACGCATTATTGAAGCTGAATACAGTACCGATACGTCTTCACCATCATATTCATCAGGAAATAATACAAGCAGTGCAAATTACACACCTCCTCCCCCACCTCCACCTACACTCACTCCCGCCCAAGTGGAAGATCGAATTGCACAAATTTATCGACAACTCGACAGTCTTCGAAAAGAAGTACGAGAAGCGGTGCTTCGCGAACCTGTGTCTCCGTACACTGGAAAGATAGAGCTTCAAAGTGGTAACGTATACGATACCGATCCTGAGCGTGAGCATCTTATGCTTCGGGCTAATTATCAAAATACAATCGCTATTCCAATCTCGGGATGGTATGTGGAAAGTTATGTTACCAATAAACGCAGTGCAATACCGAAGGGAGATCGACTGATGACCTCGTGGAGATCACCATCTTCAGAACCAATCCTTTTGGGAGCGCAAGAAAGTGTGTACCTCATTACCGGTGAATCACCAATTGATACTTCGTTTCGTGAAAATTTGTGCACGGGATATTTAAAAGACGAAGGCGATTTCCAACCTGCACTGTACTCACAATGTCCGTACCCCAAAGATGAGATGGACCGGAGCGGAGTTATAAAACTTGATAATGACGAATGCCATGAGTTTGTTCAACGAATTCCAAGTTGCACTAACCCGAGCGAAGAACAAATTGATGCGGCAGACATAAATGGTATAT
>JAYSTK010000019.1:0-45022 GCA_043719825.1 Candidatus Kaiserbacteria bacterium
GGGCGGCCTTTGTTGTATACTATATACAGTAGTACTATTGTATTTCAGATAAAATGTGGTATAATATTATTAATATCTAAACATGCGTAATCGCCTCAAAGATTTATTTATCCCGCATGAAGGAAATGGTTTTCGCCCCAATATTCTTGAGGAATTTTCTGCAGGCGTGATGCTTGTGCTTATTTTGCTGTCTTTTACGATGGCAAATTTGCAGGCACTTCTTTGGATAAGCTCTGATTGGCTGGTTACGTCTATTCTTCCCGCGATCATTGTTGATCTCACGAACGATGAACGAGCTGATGAAAAACTTGTCACACTCACAAGAAGTGAAACGCTCGACAGAGCAGCACAACTCAAAGCAGAGGATATGGCAGCAAACGAATATTTCGCACACTACAGCCCTACGGGTGTTTCACCATGGTATTGGTTTGATGAGGTTGCGTACGATTACCTCCATGCGGGTGAAAATCTAGCTGTTCATTTTACCGATTCAAGCGATGTGGTAAAAGCATGGATGAATTCTCCTTCTCATCGTGCAAACATTATGAACAACGACTATCTCCAAATTGGTGTTGGCTCAGCGAAGGGCGAATACAAAGGACGGCCAACTATTTATGTAGTACAGCTATTTGGGACACCACGTGATATCCCTCCCGTTAGTTCGGTTGCTGGTGCATCTTCAGAATCTCAATCACCAGTTAAAGAGGAAGAACCACAAATTTCAGTTGAAAAAGTCGCCATTCTGGATACAGAAACTTCTTCATCGTCAACACAAGTTGCTCCCGCTACTATTGAAACAGAATCTCTCCAACCGTATACCAATGACGTTGGTGAAAGTCCGGCACTTGCGCAAACGGATGATACAGAAGAAATAGTGAGTATATACTCTGATATTGCAACAACTTCTCGCGATGGTATAGCAGTAGCCGTAATAAATGAGAACGACAATCGACCATCAGATTTAATTTCTCTCCCGCTTCGAAGCACTACTGAGCCGCATTTATGGCTTTCAACCTTATACGTGATATTAACTGGTGTCGTACTTATGGCACTCCTTTTCTCACTGCAACTCGAGTGGCGGAAACATCATCCTGTGCAGGTAGCGTATGCGGGGGGACTGCTTGCAGTAATGGCGCTTCTTCTTTACATACATGTATCACTTACGGGCGTAGTAACTATAGT
Organism: Candidatus Kaiserbacteria bacterium; assembly: GCA_043719825.1. Lineage (GTDB taxonomy): Bacteria > Patescibacteriota > Minisyncoccia > Phycocordibacterales > UBA918 > Damh-18. The sequence continues at coordinate 1,183 of JAYSTK010000019.1, forward strand.
GTAAACGAATGAATGATATACCCTCACATAAAAATAAAGTAACAGTACTTGGTGGCGTAGCTCAAAGTAATGTTCCGCTACCGCTGTATAGTTCTCGTCCACAAGCAGGATTTCCTGCCCCGGGAGACGATCAGATTGAGAAAGTGCTCGATATTAATGATCTTGTGGTCAAAAATCCCGCAAGCACCTTTTTTGTTCGTGTAGAAGGTGATTCTATGGAAGGAGCAGGAATATTTTCCCACGATGTACTTGTGGTCGATCGGTCTTTGACCCCCAAAGATGGGTCAATCGTAGTCGCTGCAGTGTATGGTGAGATGGTCGTCAAACGACTTGTGAAACGTGGAGATACTCATATTCTCGCTTCTGAAAACTCCAACTATAAACCTATCTTAATAGAAGGGCATGACGATTGCTTTATGTGGGGTGTGGTGGTCGGGAGCGTACGACAGTTCTCATAGAGATGGTCGGTTGTTTTCATCAAAAGAACATAAAATATAATTGTATAATGATTACATGAAAGGATATATTATAAATATTGAAAAGGAAACCATTGCTAACGAAAACTACCGACGAGTGCTGTATACAGCCAAAAATTGTCAGCTAGTACTCATGTCTATCAAACCTGACGAAGAAATAGGCGAAGAAGTACACGCGTTAGATCAATTTATTCGTATTGAAGAAGGGAAAGGTGAGGTGCACATGGATAACGTGGTACACCAGATCCATGATGACCATGCAATAATTATTCCCGCAGGAATGAAACATAATGTTATTAATACTGGAGATACGGACCTTAAGCTGTATACAGTGTATTCGCCTCCGGAACATAAAGATGGCACGATTGTTCCCACAAAAGAGGATGAAAAAGAAGAACATTTTGATGGGGTGACAACAGAGTAATGTATACAAATTTTGCGTATACACCCACGCTATGAGCGGGTGTATACTTTTCGTATGAAATGCATCGGACTCATGGATTGTAATAATTTTTTCGTATCCTGTGAGCGACTTTTTCGTCCTGACCTTATTAAAAAGCCAGTTTTTGTATTATCTGCCAACGATGGCTGTGTAGTTGCACGAAGTCAGGAAGTAAAAGACCTAGGTATTCCTATGGGAGTGCCGTTTTTTGAGGTCAAAGATATGTGTAAAAAGCATCACATAACAGTTTTTTCCTCTAATTTCACTTTGTATCGTGACATTTCATCTCGGGTAATGAGTGCACTTAAAGATGAATTTGACCGCATAGAAGTCTACTCAATAGACGAGGCATTTTTTGAAATCGAAAATCTGAATGAGGAGGATATTATGGCTATGCGTGAGCGTATTATTCTAAAAACCGGCATTCCTATTTCTTTTGGGATTGCAGCAACCAAAACGCTCGCAAAAATTGCAAATGCAGAGGCGAAACGTGCAAATGGGGTGAATATTCTTTCAAAAGAACAGGCGTTAGAAATAGGAGGTGAAATCTCGTGTGGAAGTGTATGGGGAATCGGACGACAAACGAGTGCAAAGCTTTCAAGATTTAAAATTCATACCATACATGATCTTTTGAATGTTGGGCTTACTTTTATGCGTCAGCATTTTGGAGTGCAGGGAGAACGGCTATACTTCGAGCTCTCTGGAACACCCGCCACACTTGCGGATTCTGTCGAACTTCCTCCAGGAAGCATAGCGAGCACAAGATCGTTTGGAAAAAAGGTAAACGATAAAGAAACGCTGAAGCAAGCACTTGCACATCATGTAACAAATATTGGGGAAAAATTACGTAAGGAAGAAGTTGCCGCATCTACTCTCACCATACTTTGTGCTCCTAGTCGGTATGGAACCTTTGCTTTACGCAAAGGAAGTGTACATCAGCCACTTTTGATTCCCACGAATGATACAAAGACTCTTCTCAAAGCAGCATTTGAGATGCTTGACATGCTCTATGATAAAGAAGTGCCCTACAATAAAGCGGGCGTGATTGTGAGTGGCCTTATTCCTGTACCTTTCGTTTCCGAAAATTTATTTACGCTGTCACCTAAAGAAGATTCCCGTGAACTTAATGCAGTCATCGACGGACTAAATAGTAAATATGGAAGACAAACAGTCACATTAGCAGCGTCATGCGGAGGGAATAGTTGGAAAGAACGTACAGAGAGTCGATCGCCCGAATACACTACTTCATGGACGCAAATACCTAATGTTAAAGCCATATAAGACGATGTCTTTAATATGTCGTATAAAAAGAAATATTCACACGCATAAACTACTAAAAGTAATTAAGGTTATCAACAATTCTTTAAGACAGTTTGTATAAGACTACGATATAATACATAAGGTCGATCGAGGAGTTAAAAGTCACCGGTAGTTGTCTAAACAAAACGGCTGTATCATTTTTTGGTACGTGTTTGGAATAATTGCCTCTCCACAGACTTTCTTCGATCGAGTGTTATACGGGGGTCTCCGTATGGCATCAAAGTTATTTACAACTTTATAATACTAAAGTACATGTACGTTTATAGACGGCAAGTTGCTGTCGAGAAAGGGATCGCGACCCTCCTCGCGCTAGCGCTTGTGCTCTGGGTAACGGGTACACACATGTTTATGAAGGCTGAGGCGGCAAACCTTACCTACATAAAAGATACCCTATCAAACTCAGCACCAAGTGAGACATCGAATCATACGATTCAGTTTTTGTCACCAACAGGAGTCACAACTACGCAAAGTATTGTTATTACATTTCCAAATGGATTCAATCTCAGTACGAGCACAGTAGCGTTTGACGACATCGATTTAGCTGAAGCAGGAGTTGACGAAACACTAGTAGCAGCAGGTGCAACAACTGCACAATGGAATGTATCCATTTCGGGACAGACGCTTACTTTCACGAGTGGAGGCGCATCAGCAGTTATTGCTGCTAATGCAACCGTTACTATTGAAATTGGTACCAATGCAACATTTGGTACAGCTGGTGACGCACAAATTACTAATCCATCTGCAACTACCTCATACGAGTTTACTGCTGCCGCAGGTACAGCAGACTCAGGACAGTTCCGAGTAGCAATCGTTAATAAAGTACTCGTCACTGCAAACGTTGACACAACACTTACCTTTACAGTGGCAGGAGTGGCAGCAGGAGCAACCGTGAACACGAGTGCTACAACCACATCGACCACGACAACAAGTAGTGCGATTCCATTTGGAACGCTCGCAGCGAACGTCTCAAAAACTGCCGCACAAGATCTTTCAGTTACTACTAATGCTAAAAACGGTTTTGTAGTCACCGTAGAGCAGAGTCAGCAACTTCAGTCATCAACTGGTGCTGACATTGACGGATTCGTTAATGGTAGCTGGACAACGACACCAACTGCATGGACTGCCCCGACGAATAACATTGCAAACGAGAATACATGGGGCCATTGGGGTCTTACCTCGGAAGACTTTGTTACGGGCCGTACGAGTGAATTCTCTGCAAACACATGGGTTGCAGCAAGTACCACTCCGGTTATCATCATGGGCCACACAGGACCATCTGATGGAACGACAGCAGGACAAGGTTTGTCTCGAATCGGTTATCAGGCACAAATCGCAACACTTCAAGAAGCAGGTGATGACTACAACACTTCGCTTACATACATTGCGACAGCAACCTTCTAAAGATATTCAATCAGAATAAACAAAAACTCCCTTCGGGGAGTTTTTGTTTATATACAGAAATTTCTATTCGAGTTTCTAGCAAAGTGGTAGGATAGATAAATCGTGCGAATCAAACCGCTCTCATTTCTGTTTGGAATTTTCTTAAGTACTTTTCTTGTAACAGTTCCTTTAACAAGTTCTGCTCAAAATGTTGCAGGCATTAAAGTGATTCCTGCATTCATAAATGGTCTCGCAGATCCGGGAGAGATACTGTATAAGGAAATAAAAATTTCAAATATAAGTGCAGAAGATAAAGAGTATTTTATATATAAGCGAGATATAAAAGGTGTAGAAGAAGGAGGGGTCCCCATTTTCGCTGATGAAAGTGCAGAAAAAACTGGATATGAGATATCAGAATGGATTTCACTACAAACAGAACCTGTGCGCGTTGGTGCTGGGGAAACGATCACTTTCCCTTTTAATATAAATGTTCCCGAAAATGCATCACCGGGTAGCCACTTTGGCGGTATTTTTGTCTCTGTTGAAGCACCTAAATTACGGGAAATAGGAGCCGGAGTTGGATATGAAGTTGCTTCAATTGTCAGTATACGTATAAGCGGCGATGTTATTGATGACGCACGAGTTCGCTCATTTTCTACGGATAAACTTTTTTACAGTTCGAAGAATGTAAAATTTAATGCAAAGATTGAGAATCAAGGAAACATTCTTATCCAACCCCGGGGACCGCTTACGATTACCAGTATGCTTGGAGGTAAACCAGAAACAATAATGGTAAATGAGGATCTCGCGGGCGTTTTCCCAGGCACTATTCGTGAACTTTCTTTTGACTGGTCAAGTGAAGGAATTGGATTTGGTAAATATGAAGCAATACTTGCTCTGAGTTACGACGGTGAAGATGGACAAAAAACAATTGATGCTACTGCAGTGTTTTGGGTATTTCCTACAAAAGTAATTGTGCCAATTCTAATTGGCTTCGTATCAATAATTGTTATTGGGTACCTTCTCACGCGATACTATATTAATCAGGCGGTGATGAGAGCTGCAGGAGGGCGTCGGATTTCGACATATCGGTATAGAAAGCAAGTTGGAGTTTCAAGATTTACGTTTGTATTTGTATCAATTTTAGGGGCAATGGTTATTTTCCTCATTGTGCTTCTCATATTGTTTGCGTAGCGCGTGATAAAATATTCTTATGACTCATGGTCTATATCATAAAATTCTCAGGGTAAGTATTGTCGTTACTTCACTTGTACTATTATTTGATGGGGGATTTATAACTCCGATTACAAAATCGTTGTCGCAAAATACCTACGTGTATTTAGGGAATGCGGTAGGCATATTCGCCGGCGTTGAACCTAATGAACTCAATGTCATTACCGCAGAATTAACCGAACGCACTCGTAATCTTGATGTACGTGAGCAACAAATTAGGGAACGTGAGATTGCGACACGCGATTTCAATAGTTCGCGGAACGATTATTCAATTTATATTCTCTCCGTTATACTTTTTGCACTCACGTGCCTCATTTTGGTTAATTATGCGCTTGATTGGCGACGGGCGCGTCGCGTTTTTGCATGAAAAGAACTCTCTTAAAAGGAACGCTCGTAGTACTCACTGCATCAATTGTTTCTACACTTGGTATTTTTGCGTCTGATACATTGCGCGGTATTGATGGTGGAGTGGCAAACATCGGTGGAAGTGGCGGTGGCACATGTCGGGCAGGAATGGTAGCTCAAAAAATAGATGATACTCTTATCTGTGTTGATATGTATGAGGCAAGTCCCTCTACACAGTGTCCTCATGGAGCGCCCCAAAATGCACTTGAGAGCGAGAAAAATGCATCTACGCCCGAATGCTATGCTGCATCAGTTGCGCGACAAGTTCCTTGGGTATTTGTCACCCTTTCACAAGCGCAACGCATGTGTGCTGAAGCCGGGAAAAGACTTCCAACAAATGATGAGTGGTATAAAATTGCTCTTGGTACTGACCCCTCTCTATGTGTCATTAATGACAATAGCCCAAAAAAAACAGGCACACCATCATGTGTTGCATCCTCTGGAGCGTACGATACGGTAGGAAATGTATGGGAATGGGTTGATGAAACTGTTGAAGGTAATCAATTTAAAGAGCGACCAATTCCTCCCGAAGGCTATGTGACTTCAGCAGATGCTTCTGGCGTGGCTATTACAACTGATTTAAATACGGGAGATCTACTCTATGGAGAGGACTATTTTTGGTCTAAGAGTGAAGGTATATCCGGCATGATACGAGGAGGATTTTATGGTAGTGGGGATGATGCGGGGCTCTACACAGTGAACGCCACCGTTGCGACAAACTTTGCGGCGCAAGGAGTTGGATTCCGCTGTGTAGAAGACATCATTTAAGGAAACCGGAGAACGTATACTAGGAGCATGAAATGGGTAAAGACCTGTATTGTTATTATATGTGCTGTAGTGGTAACTGCGCTTGGTATTGATGCGGCTGATACCATTAAAGGCTCAGAAGGAACACTCTTCTCACAAGTAATACATTCAACGGGAGAAGGCAGCTGTCCTTCCGGTATGCTTGAAATTCAAAATGTTCTTACAATTAAATGTGTTGATCAATTTGAAGCATCGCCGAGCGAAAAGTGTCCTATCCCCGAGCCACAAAGTTCAATTGAGTCTCATAAAAATGCGGAATCTTCAATATGCACTGCAGAATCAAAAAAGGGGGTAAATCCATGGCGCTTTGTAAACCGAGATCAAGCAATGCAATTGTGTGCGCGAGAGGGGAAACGTCTCCCTACAAGTGCGGAATGGTTCAACTTGAGTCTTGGGATGATTGAGGTTGAAGCATCCTGCAACATCAGCTCAAAAAAAATTTCACAGACAGGAAGCTTGTCAGAGTGCAAATCGCCTGCAGAAGTTTTTGATCTTGTGGGTAATGTGTGGGAATGGGTGCATGACGATGTCGTGGACGGAAAATATAATGAAAGACAGCTTCCGAAAAATGGTTTTGTTATGCAAGCCGATAATGCGGGCATGGCTGTCAAAACAAGCGAACAAGAGGATCCCCTGTTCGGTAATGATTACTTCTGGTCGCCTGAGTCTGGTGTATACGGGATTGTTCGCGGCGGATATTACGACAGTGGGAGTGATGGCGGTATGTATTCCGTTCATGCAGACACACCTCCAAACGCTGCAAGCATTGGAATTGGGTTTCGCTGTGTGATGTAAAGGTAAAATGTGGAGTGGTTATACGCAGAAGTATTCTTTTTCTTCAGATCAACAAGGTACAATAGGTTTATACCATGAATAAATGGGGGAATTTGATGCTCGACATCCTTAAACGAACTCTTATGAGTGGTGTTGCACTTGTGAGCGTATTTTTTGTATCAGAAAATGCGTTTGCTGCAACAATTCATCAATACAAAGATACCCTATCTGATTCAGCACCAAGCGAGTATTCTAATCATACCGTTGAGTTTAAGACGACAGTTCCAATTCCATCCGGAGGGTACATACGTTTTATTCCTGACAGCGGAGATTTCACTGTTCCTACCCTAAATTTTGACTATGAAAACGTTGAGTTAGCGGTTTCTACCTCTTCAGGATATGTCATTCGCTCATCCACATCATCTGTCAGTGCAACTGAGGATGGTGTGACAATTACTCCTGGTTCATCAGGCAAAATTGAAATATCGCTTAATAGTACCGTTCCGATACCTGCGAATGCATTCCTTAGAATACGAATGGGGAACAATACTCAAAATGCGACAAATACTGATTTGGGGTTTCAAAATCCGCCAACAACGGGAACATTTGAATATCATATTGAAACAGGCGGAGGAGGAAGCGACTCACGAGTGAGAGGTTTGGTTGCAATCATAGATACTGTTGGAATTGGTCCGATTGACACTCGAGAAATCGAACCACCTTTTCGATTTAATGGTGCTCCAACAGGAACACTCTCAGGGACAACACAAGTAGTACAGATGTCACTTGAGACTAACGAGTTTGCTCAGTGTCGGTATAGTAACGCAGTAGGAACACCCTATTTTTCGATAGGGAATCAGTTCAGCAGTACATTTGTAACTGTCCACTCAAAAAATCTCACGGTAGCGACAAGTACTACGTATACATTCTACATACGATGTATAGATGATGAAGGAAATGAAAACCTAGATGATTATATTATTTCATTTTCTATTCCCGCGTTTCCAGAAGGGTCACCAGGAAATGATGGAGATAATGAAGGACAAGGTTCTGGAACAGGCTCAGGATCAGGAGACTCGGACCCCGGCGATGGATCACCTAATGGAGGCGATGATACTAGTGGAGGAACTTCAGGTGGTGGAGGAGGTGGCGGTGGGGGGGGAGGTTCAGGATCGAGTAGTGGAGGAGATGATGGAGGGGGTGGATTTGAAGGTGTTGGAAAGGCATACCAGAGTGGTGATGGACGAGTCATAATTAACGGATATGCGTTTCCGCGGAGTCTAGTCTATGTTCTTGTCGACGGTACTATCGCTGATAGTGTTACCGCAAGTGGACTTGGTGAATTCTCCGTTACTCTCGATGCCATAGCACGAGGTGTATACAATTTTGGAATCTATGCGATTGACAAAAACAAAGTAAAATCGAGCACGTTTACGACAACATTTACGGTGACTGGGGCGCGCGGCTCAACACTTTCAAATATAAACGTAATGCCTTCAATTAAGGTTACACCGGATCCTGTAGAACCTGGTCAAACCCTACTCGTGTCAGGATTCGCTATCCCCAATGCAGTTATTACCCTTGAAAATCAGCAAGACAAATCAAGTGTGAGCTTAAAATCTTACACAACCAATTCTGACGCAAATGGAGCATGGAGTGTCTCAATTGAAACAACAGGATTTAAAAAGGGAACATATAAAGTACGTGCCAAAGCAAAACAAGAAACAGGAGATTTGGCACAAACGAACTACTCAAACTATACATTTTATGGAGTTGGTGAATCAGCGGCTACACCGCGTTCTTCTGATCTTAACCGTGACGGCAAAGTAAACCTTATCGATTTTTCGATATTATTATTTTGGTGGAATAGCGATGGAGGAAATTCAAATCCTCCGGCTGACATAAATGGCGATGGGCGAGTAAGTTTGACAGACTTCTCTATTTTGATCTTTAATTGGACTGGATAATTACCAGGTCCAGCGATTCACATTATGAATAGTGAATCGGGACATAAATTCAGAATAGTCATTTCATTCATTTCTTCATTTAGCTTCTCGATTTTGATCTTTAATTGGACGGGGTAATGTCGTTCTCATAATTCCGAAGCATGGAGTACGTGTGGTATCAATATTAAAATTTTAGCATCGTCTACTCTTTGTGTATAAGTGAATGCAGTTTTTTATACTAATGGCGTAGAATACTAACATATGTCCTTTTTGCAACGACTCAAAGGGAGGGGTATTCGTACCGAGCAGCGACTCCAATCAAGTGAAGAAGAGACGGCGCTTGATAAAATCGTGCAGCTTGATGTGGATGTGTATCAAACCACCGATCTCATCGTTGTGTATGCGCAATCTGCAGGTGCAGAACTCTCGGAGATTCATGTGTCAATTGAGGGAGATGCCGATGTTGTACTCATAGAGGGAAAGCGCCTTAGACCTGAGCATATTGCTTTTCCAAAGAAAAAGCCTGATGGAGTTTTTTTTACAGAAGAATGCGTGTGGGGAGATTTCTATAGAAGAATTATACTTCCAGAGAGTATTGATATTACGAAGGCAGAAGCGAAAGTAAAAAATGGTGTTCTTGTGTTGGTGCTACCACTATTGCGTCCTGAAGAAAAAGAAAAAGTAAGACTTAAGATTCAGCGTGCAAAAGCACCGAGAGGTGGCTGATAAAATTTCAAGATATTCTATGCCTGTTCTTTTAGTTCAAAATTCTCAAATCATCCGCACACTTATAATCAGTATATTTTTTTACTGTATTTTCGGCGTTGCATACCATGCGACCGCAGCCGAAGTGGTTGTTACCCCTACCACTGCTACGTATTCGAAAGGTCAGACATTTACAACTACGATTCAAGTAAATCCTCAAGGTAAAAGTGTGAATGCGGTAGAGGCGAAACTTTCATTTGACTCTACAAAATTTGCCGTTGTAAGTATTTCTAAAACTGGTTCAGTTTTTTCACTTTGGACTACTGAACCCACATTTTCAAATTCAGCGGGCACAATTGAGTTTGGAGGTGGAAGTCCCACACCATTTACTGCAAAATCAAATCTTGTTTCTATAACGTTACGAACATTAGGAGAGGGAAGTGGAACACTGAGCGTGTCGACAGCTTCCGTGCTTGCGGCAGATGGTCTCGGTACAAATGTTTACACAGGTGCGAGTAATGGTACGTACTCAATAAGTGCGGCAGCTGTTACACCTCCGCCAGTCGAGCCAGAAGAGGAAGAAGAAGTTGTTTCCCCAGAAAAGCCAAAAGAAGAGAGTGAAGCAGCAATTACCTTTGGAGACCCTCCACGAGCCCCAGAAGCTGGGTCTTCAGTATTTCTCGAGCCTGACAAGTGGTATGCAACGAAAGCTGGTCTTTTTACATGGGAGATACCATTTGATGTAGATGAACTTGCACTTGATATTGCTACGTCTGTTGATGCAACTCCAACAACTAAGTACGACCCACCAATTGAAGAAATTGCACTTAATGCAACCATGCTCATTGATGGAGTTCAATATCTCACCATGCAGTATAAAAATCAGGTTGGTTGGGGGGCAATACTCCACCGAAAGATCATGATTGACACTGTCCCACCTGAGAAATTCGTGATAAATGTACGTGCAGGAAACACACCTTCAGCGTTTCCACTTCTAAACTTTGAGGCAATCGATTCTATATCTGGTATAGAGCGCTACGAAATGACTATTGCAGATGGGGAACCCATTCCTGTAACTCCAGATGAAGCAAAACTTGGCTATCTTATTAAAAACCTTGAAGATGGAACATACACCGTTCGAGTTACTGCGTTTGACTATGCAGGGAATGAGACCTTAGCGTCAGTACCTCTCCTCATTACTGCGGGATGGCTGCCACCACAAGAAATTGTAGTAACGAGCTCTTTCTGGGACCTGTTTAAAGGGAAAAATCTCGTTATCATATTGCTTCTTATTTCTCTCATTGCTCTCATCTCATATATTGTTTCACTTAAAAAAACAGCTGAGCATAAGGAACAAAAACTTAGAAAAGAAACAAAAGAAATCCAGGATCAGATGGAAAAAATATTCTCTGCTCTTCGTGACGAAATCTATGATCAAATCAATATGATTACAAAACGCGAGCGACTTTCAAAGAAGGAGAAGGAAGCTGTTGAAGGCTTGAACCAAGCACTTGAAGTTTCAGAAACCTTGATTGAAAAAGAGATCACTGATGTGAGCAAAATACTCAAATAATTAAGCTCTGAATCCACACCTATAGCGCCCGCAGGACACCCTGCGGGCGCTATAATTATAATCAGCCCGCATTCTATTTGAATGTTGGGGCTGCTTGTTCAATTGAAGAATTTTTACTTTAAAAAAACAAGTAAAGAATTTAAAAAACACATATTTAGAGCGCTACAATTACCATTAGCGTTTATTCGACGTGTTGAAGCGATTGATTATGAAAACTCATTGTTCGTGAGCTCTGCTTCACACACTAAGTCGTATATAACGAAGTTCGTTTTAATATCGATATTTACTGTTGTGCTTTTGAGTACAAGCACCGTTGAGTCACAGTTTTCTTTAACACGCAAGTTAGATACGATTAATGTTTTTTCTGAACGAGTAGAGAGTACAACTTGGAAAAATATCGAAGCTTTGTCTGAGCAAAATGTATCTAAAGATGGTTTGTATCAAGAATTTTCAAAAAATAATTCTGCATATCGTGACGTTGAAAAAATAATTGATAATTCTTCAAGTACGCAAGAACCGCAACCGAATGAACAAATTATTGACAGTGAAATTGAACAGCAGCCTATTGATATTCAAGGAGAAGGCACAACTGAAACTTCTTCTCCAGAAATAAATCAAGAAATTAATACTGACACAGAAGCCTCATCTGATATTGAAAGCGAGTCGTCCACAGACTCAACTAATGAAGCAACGGAATTGCCAACTAATGCAATCGATGAACCGGTTTCACAGAACGAATATACTCCCGCAGAATTTGGTCTCTTTAAAAAAGTAACTGGTGTTTTTACTTTTGCGCAAGAATCTGTAACAAGCAGTTTAAGTGACAGTGTAAGTGATCAAATTGAAATAGATACTGAATCTGAAGAAATCATTACGCCTACTGGAGAATCAATTACAGAAGATATAGACCTCATTGAATCAGCAAGTACAACTGAAGCAGATACCATAAGCATTAATGAGAATAGTGATGTGAATGAAACTACGAATGTAGAAGAAAACACAAATACTCTAAACACTGCACACATTACCTTTAGTGATTTTGCACTTCCTAATCTTGAATCAGGTCAATTTATCACTAATGTGCAATTGCGCATGTCGCTTGCAGCACTTATCACAAGCAATCGCGAAGACTACCCTGTTCTTGATGTTGAATATTTACTCAATGAAAAGTGGGAGAATGCAGGTTCCGTTATTCTTGACGGTGAGGTCTCAAATGCTTTAAATGGTGGCTATTATCTTTTTGCATTACCAACATTCACTACCGTTGATGAATTAGATTCCTTGAGTGTAAGAATTACAGAGCGTGGGGAACTTTTAGAGGAAGACACTGTATTCATTGATGCGGTGTGGCTCGAAGTAGATACAGAAACATTTGATCGTGATCTATTGCGAGAACGGTTACTTCCAGAGGTCTTTAAAAAACTTTCTCTTCCAAGGATGCACACGCTCCTCAGTGATACGCTCGACTTCTCTCGCGATGATGATCCTGTGTTTGTGCTCCGCTATGAGTCACAGCGAAATGCAGGAGTACGATTCTTAAGAAATATTTTTGGAAGAAATCTTGCAGAAGTTAAAACGGTTACGTTTGTTCGCAAGGGAGTTGGAATTGTAGATATTGAGCCTCTCGTAGACATGACAAATGAAGGCCTTTGGACTATTCAGTTGCCACAAAATGCACAAGATGATTTAGAGCCGGGAACCTACACAATTGAAATTGTTATTGATGAGGGAGGTAAAGTTTTCACTGACTCTCTTGATTTTCAATGGGGACTTCTTGCTGTTAATCCACATAAAACTGAATATGAAATTGGTGAAGTAGCGACTATTGCGCTTGCTGCGCTATCACCAAGCGGTAATACACTCTGCGATGCCGAGCTCGCACTGTACATTATCGATCCGCTTGAATATATTCATCGGTCAACAATACAAAAGTCCGGACTTTGTAATGGTAATAATGTTATTGATGTTCCCGATTATAGTGCGGAATTCACTCCGACTGTGAGTGGGGAATATGAAATGTATGTTGAAAATATTGGTACAAATGGAGAGGTGTTGGCCCACACCGTAGATACGTTTATGGTGGTAGAGCAACAATCATTTTCTATCACCCGTCAGAGTCAAACAAGAATTTATCCACGGGCAGAATATAGTATGGCGCTTAGAGTGGAAGCAGAGGATGCGTATGTGGGTGAACTTATGGAACGTGTACCTCGTGATTTCGTAATTGGTGAGACTGATGCGTCTATTACTATGAATGGTGATATTCAAGAATTGCGTTGGGGTATTTCTCTCAAAGGTGGAATCCCACAGACATTTACCTACTCATATGATGCGCCAGATATTTCGCCCTTCCTCTACACACTTGGTCCTGCAGAAATAGGAAATAACACTCAATCTGACGTTGTACCCCAACTCGAAAATACTGCGACCCAGACCCCGTCTTCTGCATTTGAATCACCCGTTATAGAAAATGTAATTGATGAAGCTACAGAAATTAATCAACCGCTTCAATTGGAAGATACAGAACCCACTTCTGTACCAGTCCTTAATGAAACCACAACGCAACAAGAACCTGAAGAAATAATCGCTCCCGAAACTCCCGAAAGTACTATTCTTCAAAACGAAGATACTTTTGAAACAGTTGCGCCAGAGGAAAATGCTTTTGAAATTGTTCCGACACTCGAACAACCTCTCATTGGCGAAGTAACACAGTTGACGCTTACTCCTCTGCCGCAAGCGAATGGATTTATTGAACATCGCCGGTGGCAGATTGCGTCAGACGCAACGGGAAGTATGATCGTATTTTGGACTGATGGAGCGAGTATTCCTTCTGGATGGACGTGTATCTCATGTACATCAACCAGTACATTTTATCAACGTTTTCCTCTTGGAGGTGCTACCTATGGAACACAAGCTGGTGTTGCTACAACTACACACACTGCAGATGGAGCAGTAAATGCGTCGGGACTTTCAAATGCAGAAAGTTTTGGAACTTCGTTTGTAAGCATTAACTCTCACTCCCATACGATTACACCAATAATTGGAAGTACGACAACACTACCCGCATATCGACAACTGCGTGTCATCCAAAATAATAGTGCCGGAAGTCCAGCGACAGTTCCGGCGGGAGCAATTCTTATTTTTGATGGATCACTACCTTCTGGCTGGGTCCAGTATACGGACCTCGATAGTCGCTATCCACGCGGTGAAAACGCTATTACGAGTGCGGGTTCAAACACTCATATTCACACTGCTACAGCTACCCTAAGCGCAGCTTCGGGTTCCACATATGATTCCCGAACTGGAGGTACTCAGGTCACTGCTGCTGGTATTAATCATACCCATACATTGAGTACATCTACCCCTCCGGTCAATCATGAACCTGCATATATGCAAGTAATCTTTGCTACATCGTCAATCGCTACGGCAACACCACTCACAGCAATCGCTCTTTGGAGCGACACACCTCCCGCTGGATGGCTCAATCGATCTGCACAGCCGACAGACCCATTCTATAATCGCTATATAAAGGGAGGGTCTACATATGGCACTACAGGTGGAGGAGACTCTCATACACAAGGGAACTTCACTGCATCTTCGAGTGCAGCAGTCGGAACAGACAACGCGAGAACTGGTACAGCAGGTTCTTCAAATACTCATACGCATGCTATCGATCTTTCCAATTTTTCAACTGCTTCAAATACACCACCTTCCGTAACTGTAATTTATGCAAAATACTATGGACTCGTACCAATTTATACTCAATCGGCATTTAGATGGTATGTAAACGCAAATTCCGTATCACCAACTGATGCGTGGCCGACGAGTACGGTAGACGTTCTTGAAAACGAAGCAATCGATACATCGTTCACTCCTCTTAAAAATGGTGATGTTCTCCGTCTTCGCCTTCAACTAAATGTTTCAAACTCAACGACAACTGGAGAAGATTTCAAATTGCAATTTGGCACAACGACTGCACTCTGTACCGCAGTGAGCGCATGGACGGATGTAGGTTCAGCAACGTCTTCAGCAGCATGGATAGGGCACAACAATAGTAGCCCGAGTGATGGTGCAACGCTTTCAACATCGACTCTTACGGGGACTGATGTTCTCGAAACGTACGAAGAACAAAATCCAACAATAGTTCTTCCCAACGCAATAGGAATAGGACAAGAGGGGGAATGGGACTTTGTTTTGAAACAAAATGCTGCAAGTCCAAACACAAATTATTGTTTTAGAATGGTAGAAGCTGATGGCACTGAATTATTCGCGTATACTCAGTACCCGTTACTTATTACGAATGCACAGCCAAATGCCCCATCGCTCCACGTACTTTTTGATAACGAAAAAGTGAGTACGACGACACCTCAATTTGAATTCGCAGGAACTGATGCTGAAGCTGATGATCTTACCTATCAAATTCAAATTGATAGTGATTACACCTTTGGGTCAGTAGATGTAGATCGAAATAGTGCATCAAATCCAACACAATTCGCTAATATAATTTCACCAGCTGATAAAAATCCATATACTAACGGAGAAAC
Organism: Candidatus Kaiserbacteria bacterium; assembly: GCA_043719825.1. GTDB lineage: Bacteria > Patescibacteriota > Minisyncoccia > Phycocordibacterales > UBA918 > Damh-18. The sequence goes on from JAYSTK010000019.1 coordinate 16,788, forward strand.
GATACGGTTCTCACTCACTTCAGCTCTTACAAATAACACCACGTACTATTGGCGTGTAAGAACGCAAGACCCAACTGGTTCAAATAATTGGGGATCATGGTCAACGATTTTTAGTTTTACAATTGATTCATCACTTACGAATAGTGCGTGGTTCCAAACGACAGAGGAACAGTTTGATACGGACACACTTGTTGGAACAGATGCACTCGCAACTGATTTGGTACAACTGAGCGTAGGATCAACGACAGGAACGACCACTTCTTCACAAATTGATTTTTTAGACGGCACTGTCGGAAATGCATGGGGGTCACTTTCTTTTAATGATGATGAGACTGTCGGTGACATCAAGTATCGAATTCAATACTATAGCGATGCCACTGCGAGCTGGGCAAACATTCCTGACATTGATCTTTCAGGTAATAGTGCGGGATTTGATACTTCTCCAGTTAGTTTGCTCTCTTTAAATACAGATATATATCGACTGATTCGAATTGTTGCCGTCTTTACAAATAGTGGAGGGAGCCCTCTCTTGTATGATTGGACAATTACGTGGGGGTACCGTATCGAGACACCAACATTAAATTCACCCTTCCCGAATGAAAAAGTAAGTACCACAACACCGACATTTGAGTTTGAGACAACTGATCCACAAAGTGATGATCTTGAATATGAAATCCAATGGTCGACCACGTATGCATTTACTGCATCAACAACACGGAACTCATCAACAAGTCTTGGCTTTATAAATAGCGAGAATGGTGGAGATACATCACCGTTCACTTCTGGTCAAACGATTCAGTTCACCGTGCAGCCAGCCGATATACTTACCAATGGCACCACATACTGGTGGCGGGTACGCGCTCGAGATCCCTTAGGTAGTAATCAGTTTTCTCTCTATACAGATCCTCTAAGTTTTACTGTAGATACTTCAACTTCAGTTTCAACATGGTTCCAAACTACACAATCCCAATTTGAAACAGATGTGCTATCAGGAACAATAGCGCTTGTAACAGGCTCCGTTACCGTTGCAACGACATCAGACGAAAGTCTTATGGTGTATGCAGAAGGAATTGTTACAACTCCTCGTTACCGTGAATGGGATGGCACTACATGGAGTAGTGAAGCAAGTGCACTCGGTGTAGGTGCACCCATCAATTGGATAGTCACGAAGGCTTCCCCAATAAAAAATGAATTCATAACAGGAACACTTGGGACAGATGCTGATGTTAATATTCAAGTATTTAAAAATGGGTCTTGGGGAAATATTCAAGAAATTACCACCTCAATCCCAAATACCAATATGCGAGGATTTGACATTGCATATGAGCAAACTTCAGGTGATGCGCTCGTTGTTGCGTGCGATGGCGACGCTGACCCTTCTTACTATGTGTGGAACGGAAGTGCGTGGGTAAGTGGTGGCACCATCGATCTAACAGCCGGGAATAGTTGTGGTTGGATAAAGCTTGTGTCGAATCCTACGTCTGATGAAATCATAGTAATCACCCGAGATACTTCTGGTACCGCCTATGAAACTCTTGTATGGAGTGGCTCTGCATGGGGAACAAATCGAAAAATATTTGGTTCTATGCAATCTACTCAAGCAAATCATGAAGGAATTGCAGCAGAATATGAAGAGAGTGGTAATCAGGCAGTTATAGGGGTATCAAACGGTACTGCGTCGAGTTTTATCTGGACCGCATGGGCAAGTGCGACGTGGACAGTCCCCGCAGCAGTAGCGCTCGGTGACGATTTTGAATCGGGAACAATTGTAGCTGATGACGGTAGTGATAATTTGGCTCTTTGTTACATTGATCACGACAATGATATTGGTGCGGTGCGCTGGACCGGTGCCGCATGGGCGGGTCAAACCGAACTCGAAATCGCATGGGCGGGTACAGACACCGTTTTCAACGATCGTCCCGTTGATTGTTCTTTTGAGGTAGGGGGAGCACGTGATGGGTACATTATGGTTGCGTACAGCGACACCACCAATGTTCGACATCGTGCTTGGAATGGAACAGCATGGGATGTTGGAGAAACAAACGTTTCAACAATACAAGACGCTCCGCGTGTTCAACTTCGTCGAACGGGAGCAAATCTTATACAGCTTGTTGCATTCGATGATACAAATGATCGATATGATTATTCGTATTGGAATGGAACGATATGGAATGCATTCCAAACTCTTGAAACAGATGCTTCAGTAGGTGCAACTCCTTTTAAGGAGCCGTTCATGAATGCGGTACGAAATCCTGGAATTATAGGTTCTGCAGTTGTTTCTCCCGGAATTGATTTTTATGATGGAAGCGGACCGTACTGGGCACAGCTTTCGTGGACTGACTCAGAAGCAGGGGGATCAACTGTTTTATACCAAGTTGAATATTACGATGGTGACTCATGGGAGCTTGTTCCAAATGGTCTCATCCCTGGAAATTCAACAGGAACAACAACAAGTCCCATCAATCTTTCAAATGTTCTTCCTGTTTCAACGTACAACGAGATTCGCCCCGTAGCTAATCTCACCTGTAATCTCGGTACGTGCCCGTCACTTTCTGATTGGACAGTTACGTGGGCTGCAGGTATATCAATAAGTGGAACAGCACAGGCATATGATCAATCGACGAATGTCATCTCGGGTACTGTTGGTGTCTCTCTGAACGGCGTCCTTCAAGTAGGGAAAACAGGCACAATTTCAGGCGGTGTCTGGTCAATTGCAAATGTAAACGCAGCGCCAGGTGATATTGTTTCAGTCTTTGTAAATGGGGCAAATGATATTAATGAAGCAGTCTCTGTGACACGTTACGATGGTATTGGTGACATTACCGGAATGCGACTCTACGAACGCCATCTTGCACTCGGATCCAATGATGCAACTTCTACCCCATTTACGAATGCAGAGATTGGACTATATGATTTTACAAATGATGAGGACATTTTCTTTGATCTTTCAGGTACTGTACTCACCCTCTGTGCCGACGTTGGATGTGGAGATGTTGAGTTGTATACGGCGAGCACTACTATCTACCGTCCTCAAGGTACTGTCGTAACTCATGACATTGAAATCAATGGAACCTTTAGACCTGAAGGAAATACGATCTACTTGAGTGGCTCGTGGGACAATAATGGCACCACAACATCAGCGACATCGACCGTTGTATTTACTGCTACATCCACAAATGAAACTATTGATGAAACGTCAGCTATTTCTCCATCATTTTACAATCTTACGTTCGGTACGACGACCGGTAATGCTACGTGGACACCGATAACAGCGCTTGATGTTAATGGAGCATTGAGTATTACAAGAGGGACATTCTCGCGTGCGAGCGTGAATCTCAATATAGCGGGCAATACATTTGTGGGTGTAAATGGATTTATAACGGGTGTTGGTACGACTACGTTTGATGGAACAGGCACTGCAATATATACGGACAGCAATGCAGTCACTCAAAATATTGGGCGCATAGTCGTCGATGGAACATCAAAAACACTTCAACTCGGTAGCGCCGCTCTCATGCAGTCAATCAACATTGGAAGCGATGATATTTTAGATGTATCAACATCAAATTATAGCCTTACCGTTCTGACCAATTTTATAAATAGCAACACGTATGTCGCTCGAAGTGGTACGACAACGTTTGCGGGTACGACAACTAATCTCACTATAACTGCAGGGGGAGATGCATTCTACAACCTCGCATTCACGGGTGCGGGTGGCTCGTGGTCTTTCACTGAGGGAGATTTAAGTATCGGAAATGACTTTGTCATGAGTACCGGTACTATCACTATGCCCACAGGGACAACGACTGTCACGGGAACCTTTGCAAACAACGGTGGAACATTTGCGCACAATAACGCTACTGTTGTTTTCGATTCTGCATTGTCTGAGACGGTGACACTTCTTGGTACTGCTTTTACGAACGCTTTCTATAATGTGCGGTTTTCGGGAAGTGGGAGTTGGGTATTTACTGAAAGTAACGCAACAACATCAAATGATTTCCGTATTACGCAAGGTACCGTTGTACTTCCTTCGAGTACACTCGCGATTGGAGGTCACTTTGCGAATAGTGCAGGTACATTTGCCCACAATAATGCCACTGTTCGATTTACGAGCAGTAGTGCAAAAACTATCGACACCAATTCATCGTTCAACCACCTTACCTTTGTCGGAAGTGGAAGTTGGTCATTTATTGATACAAACGTTACTGCACTCGAGGATGTTTCAATTAGTAACGGTACAGTCACGTTCCCCTCAAATACGTTTACAATAGGTGGCTCGCTCATAAATAGCTCCACGCTTACTCACAATAGTGGCACGGTACTATTCAATTCAATTGATAGTGGTGAAACGATTGCACTGGGCAATTCTCCATTACACAATCTCTTAATTAATAGTGGGACAGGTGGGTGGACAGTGAGCACTCATGCAACAACAACGGGAAGTACAACACTCACGTCTGTAGGTTCATTCACCGTTACTTCTGGTCAAACACTTTCCGTGGGTGGCGTCTTTACGAATAGCGTAGGAGGAGCTTCAACTACATGGACGGGCTCAACGCTTTCGCTTGAGTCTGGTGCGTATTCCATAAATTTAAAAACATCCGGTGCAGATGCGTACAATATTTTGAGAGTTAAGGCGAATACCGATATTAAAATGTGGAACTCAAGTGCGTCTTCGTATACCATAGACAGTACTGGCTCGCTTTATTCACAAGACCATTCTGCAGTTGATGGTGACCTGTATATATTTGGCGGATACGAACGCACATCAGGAACCGAGTACTGGAGCTACGCTACAGACTTTGATGGAACAAGCCTCGGAACCTCAAGCAGACAAGTTGATGTGCGCTTTGCTTCAGGAGCAAATGCGACATTTACGGGAAGTGTATTCACGGTGATGGGAACAACGACGGGTACTACTACAATTCGAAATCAGGGAAGTGGTACGTACACACTTTCAGTTTCAGGAGGTACCTCAACAGCATCCTATTATGATTTTGGTGACCTTGGACTCACCGGAGTAAGTCTTCAAGATGCGACAAAAGTAACATCCTTCGGCAATGGACGATTTGCTCCAGGTATAAATACCGGGACAGGCCTCACTGTTTCATCATCAACGATTGATGTTAATGCTGGCCTCCAAATATTTGGAGTGGAGTTTAGTACAACGACTGCAATTACGGCGACGAATGTCACGCAAACTGGAGGAGTGCCTCTATCGTATTGGTGGTTCAGAAATAGTGCTGGAAATATTGACGGAGAAGCATTCGATAGTGATACGGGAGATCCGGGATCTGTACGATGGGATGATAGTTCACTTTCAATTACAGTTTCAGGTATTGTCTATGATGACGATGAAACAACACCTCTTGGCGCTCCAACGTGCGGTGTAGGAGGGACTCCTGTGCGTATTGTCGTTGAAAATGGAGGAACATACGATGGTGCGTGTGATGGAAGTGGAGTGTTTACTATCCCTGGCGTTGTAATTGTCGGAGACCCAACACTTACTGTTTTCCTCAACGGGGCAGGAGGAGGTAAAAAAGCGGTTACAGTCACAAAAACTCCTACAGAAAATATTACCGATCTCAATCTTATTGTAGGGCGTGTCATTACGCGTCATGAAGACACGAGTGCTCTTACCATTGAAGACATGGCAACGTATGACAGCACGGATGATGGCGATATACCCTTTACTGCAGCTACAGGGACGTCACCACTTCTTACCGTACATGCCGACAATGAGCTTCATATTGCATCAACAACTACGTTTGCTCCTGCGGGCACAGTTACAGTTATCGGGGGCGGTACAGGAAATACCTTTGATGGCTCACTACATATCGGAGCTAATGCAACGTTTACGGGTGCCGGAACGACAACCTATTCGATAGGTGGGTCACTTCTCCAAAATAATGGTGGCGTATTTTCTCCTGCTTCAAGCACAATACTCATGACCGCTACCACAACAGGTAAAGGCGTCTCTTCGGTGGCGGGAGAGACTATATATGTAAACGAACTCCAGTTCTCTGGAGTAGGTGGTGGCTGGAACCAAACGGGAACACTTTCGAGTACAGGAAACATTTACCTCGCAACGGGAACACTCACGGGTACAGGAAACATTACGCTTACGAACGGTTCATTCTATGGAAATGGTTTGCTCTCACTTGGAAGTGGCACGACGACACTTTCAGTCACCAATACCCTCGGTGGTACACAAGCATGGACATTTGGAAATCTTGTTCTCGGTACAGGGAGCACAACAGGAACAACGACACCTGCGACTAATGCAACAACGACTGTCCTCGGCAAACTCACAATTGGGACGGGTCATTTTTTTGGAATTCAAGGCGGCGTCTTAGATCTTCAAGGCTCAGGACTCGTGTTTGTGGAAAATGGAAATTTTGTTGAGGGGACGAGTACGGTACGGTACAGCGGGACACAAGGTTCTCAAGTGCTTTCGACGAATTACTATAACCTCGTCGTCCAGGCACTTGGTGGTTCTCCAACATACACAGGTACAGGAATCGGTATTTCTGTATTAAATAATCTCACTGTTGGCGGTACGAACACGACGACTTTAACACTCAACACAAATGATCCAGCACTTGATGTAAATGGAAATGTTTCAGTTTTAACAAACGGAACATTGGTAGGAAGTAACAGCGCAATATTCAATGTGGCTGGAAGTTGGGATAATGATGGTACCTATACGGGAAGCGGCGGTACGGTAACATTTGATGGAAGTGGTATTCACGCAATTGCTCCAGGAAGTTCGGCGTTTAGTAACGCAGTGGTAAATGCAACGGGCAACTATACCCTTACTGAATCTGCGACGGCTACAGCAGCTTTCACCATTACCACAGCGAATGATTTTATTGTTTCAAACAATGTATCTCTTGCAATAGGTGGCACATTCACGAATTCGCTCGGTGGCGCAGATACGGTATGGAATAGTTCCACGCTTTACTTATATGGAGGAGGTGACTACCAAATTAATGCTTCGACAACGAGTGATACTTATAGCAAACTTTCACTCGGTACCAGCACTCAAATTCGCATGTGGAATTCTTCTGCGTCTTCTACTGATCTTGCAAGTACTGCCTCACTCTATTCACAAGATCATGGAAATAGTAATGGTGATCTTTATGTGTACGGAAGTTATATTAAAATAAGTGGTACCGATTACTGGAGCTACGCAACTGATTTTGACGGGACGATTCTTAATGGGACTGAAAGGCAGGTAGATGTTCGCATTGCATCAAACGGAAGTATGCTTTACACCGGAGGTGGGTTGGCGGTTGTTGGTGTAAATACTGGGTCTACCACAATCCAAAATCAAGGAAGTGGAACATACAGTTTCCGTATTGGAGGCACCGCCTCAACAACATGGTCTTATTACGACCTCGCTCACACAAATGCAAGTGGCTTAACATTCTCAGGAACACCGAGTGTGACAAATCTTTCATACGGTAACTTCACACTTGGTATTGCGAGTGGTACCGCGCTTACCGTAGGTGGAAGTGTTATTGACCAGAATCCGGCAAAAACATTTACGAATAATAATTTTAGTACATCGACAGGAGTATCTGGCTTCAACGTAACCGCCACAAGTACAACAGTGAGTTCGTGGCGATTTACAAACCATAGTGGCTCGATAGACGGAGAATCATATGATTTTGATCCTGATGGTGATCCTGGATATATCGTATGGGACGATAGCAGTGCGTCACTTTCATTCTCTGGTCGTGTGTATAGTGATGAAGGTACTACAGCGAGTGGTGTGGGAATATGTAACGGTGTAATGCAGTCAGTCACCCTCCGCGTCGCTGGATTGACAACGTATACAACTGACTGTGATCTCGGTACTGGTGCATACTCAATTTCGGGTATTACCTACAGCCCGGGGGATTCATTTGTGGTATACCTCACTCCTCCCGGAGCTGAACGAGGTTCGACGGTTTCGGAAGACCCTGTCACAAGTATTGGCAATCTCGATATCTATGAGAACCGAGTCATTGTTCGACACGAAAGTTCTGACCCTCTTTCGATTGCAGATATGTCACTCTGGGATTCAAGTGATGATGCAAATATTCCCTTCACGGCTATTGATGCCTCGCCCGATACACTTACGCTTCCCGCAAACAGAAAACTGCTTGTATGGACCGGAAAGGAATTTGAGCCAAATGGAAACGTAACCGTCTCGGGAGGTGGGGCAGGCACTGCATATGACGGTACCCTTGAGCTTTTTGCAAATGCTATCTTCGACGCAACAGGGAGTGAAGTACATACGATTGGTGGCAACCTCATTATGGGTACCGGCGCAACATTCGATGACGAAACCTCTGCTTTCACGTTCACGACGACTGGAGCTTCGCGCACGATTGATACAAACGACCAGAGTTTCTACAATCTCACAATAAACGGAAGTGGTAGCTTTACGACTCCGAATGCTGTCTTCGATATTGGAAACGATTTCACCCTTACGCAAGGCACTGTAACGCTACCAACAGGCACTACGACTGTAGCAGGGTCATTCCTTAATACAGGGGGTACGTTCATTCAAAATGGAGGTCACATGAGATTTACGGGTTCATCTGCAAAATCTATCCGCGCGGGCAGCTCATCATTCGGGACAACAACATTTGCGGGGACAGGAACCTATACGTACCTTAGTACGAATGCAACGACGACAGGTGACTTTACAATTCTCAGTGGAACGGTAAGCGCACCTACGGGGACTCTTTCAATTGGCGGTGATTTTACGAACATGGGAATTTACACCCACAATAGTGGAATTATTAAAATGACGTCAGCCTTAGCCTCAACAACAATTGCTGCAAGTTCCTCTGATCTAGGTTCCCTTACGATTGCTGGCGCCGGGACGTTCTCAATGACGAATACAAATAGCACACTTGCGGGAACACTCTCAATTCAACAAGGAGCACTTACGCTTGCATCCGGGACTCTTTCAGTAGGTGGTTCATTCCTCAATACGGGGGGATCCTTTGCACATGCAAGTGGTACCATTCTCTTTAATTCTGCGGATACCGGCGAGAGTATTAATGGTGGAACTTCTGAGTTTAATATTATTTCTATAGCAGCGCCGAGTGGTGGATATACCATTACAGGGAACGCAACGACAACGGGCAATTTTTCATTAACAAGTGCTACACAATTCACACTACAAAATGGTTTGATATTAAATGTTGGAAGAGTATTTACTAATCTGGTTGGAGGAGCAGCGACTACATGGACAGGATCCACTATTAAATTAGGATCAGGATCCTCGTATACGGTAAATTCTAAAACTACGGGTAGTGACGTATACAATGTCATTGCACTAAGGGGAAATACCGATATTCGACTTTGGAATAGTAGCGCGACAACAACACTTCTCGACTCACTGAGCTCACTATATTCTCAAGACAATGCTGCGATTGATGGTGAGTTATACATATATGGAGATTATTCACGCACCACAGGAGCTGACTATTGGAGTTATGCCACTGACTTTGACGGTACGAGTATTTCAACTTCAAGTCGAGCAGTTACCGTACGACACGCGAGCGGAGCAACAAGTACATTTTCAGGAGGAACATTGAGCATAATTGGTGCAGCGAATGCAACCACAACAATTACGAATCAAGGGAGTGGGACATATGCAATGGGAGTCTCCGGCGGAACACTTAGTGCGCTCAATTACGCATTCCGAAATTCCAATGCCACAGGCCTCTCGCTTTCGGGTACCACAACAGTAACATCCATTGCAAATGGCGATTTCGAACTTGCACTGAACGGTGGTTCACTTCTTACGGTAAGTTCTACTACAATAAATTACAACGCGTCGATGGTCGTTTCAGGAATGCGCTTCGCTACAACATCGGTCATTTCTGGCACAAATATTAGCGTTGTAGGCACAACACCTTCGTCATGGACATTTACGACTCATCGAGGGAATCTTGCTGGAGAATCCTACGACAACGACGGAATAGATGCGTGTGGTTCAATACGCTGGAGTGATAGTGCATGTTTATTGACTCAACAATCTGCATACCGTTGGCGCCAAAACAATGGTGGCGAAGGTGTGCCTGACAGTGAATGGTTTGATACAAGCTGGTCAAAACGAAAACGAATAACGGTTACGAATAGTGATGCAATAGGGTACACCAATGCCGTTGTTGAAGTTACCATTCCCTATGATAGTGACATGCAAACAGACTTTGATGACCTGCGTGTGACAAATGGTGGCGGCACTACCACACTTAATTTTGCTCGTGAGATTTATACGGCAAGTACCGAAGCGACAATTTGGGTAAAGATTCCAATACTCGCCACTTCAACGGAGACAGATGTATATGTGTATTACGGAAATGGAGGAGCGACGTATGGAGGAGTGGGCACCTCGACATTCAGTGTGTATGATGACTTTGAAGATGATAATATCACTGAATACAGCGGAGACACCACTCTGTTCAATGTTGGTACGGCGTATGCATATCAAGGAACATATGGTCTTGATGCGTCTGGAAACGAAACTAACAAAACAATTGATGGTATATATCGGACCAGCGTAACCGTGAGTCAAGGAGAAACCATTCGCTTTCTACAAAACATTAGTGCGGCAGGCACGCTTGATGAAGTATGTACGCTGTTTGGAGTTCAATCGCCGGGATCGAATAACAATAACTATGCCATTTGTCTTGAGCAGGTAGCAGGAACAGATCGTATGAGTATTGCAGAGAACGTTCAAAGTTCTGATTCTGACGGAACCGGTGTTGTTCTCGCTTCAACAACCGTGGCATACTCACCTGGATGGTACGAAGTTGAAATTCGATGGGGCACAAACAATACAATATTAGCGACTCTATATGATAGTAGTGATGTATTTGTTGCATCAACATCAGTCGTCGACACTTCGTACACCTCGGGAGGTATTGGATTTACCTATTGGTTCCAAAGCGGTGGATGGGATCATTACACATCGAGAGCACTATTAGCAACTGAACCTACTGCAACCTTAGGTTTTGAACAGGGTCGGGGTGGTGCATCGTGGCTCGCTGCGCTTAACACAAAAGCAAGTGGCGTAGCCGCCGGCACAATTATTCGACCTCGATTTGTTATTGAAAATACAGGGCTTCAAGTAATCGATGCATACCGACTCATGTATGCAGACAAAGGTGCTTCACCAAGCTGTGAAGCAGTGAGTTCGGGATCATATTCTGCAGTGCCATTACAAGCTTCATGTACTGGATCTCCTCTTTGTATGCAAGCGTCAACGCATTTTGTAAATAATGCATCAACGACCGATGTGCTTGGTGGTGCTGGTACATTTACTCAGGGGCAGATAATTGAAGATCCTTCAAACACAACTCAAAATATTACAATTCCGAGTTCGAGCTATACGGAGGTTGAATATTCAATTACTGTTACGAATGATGCCGTTGCACCGAATTACTGTTTACGTGTAAGCGATAATGGAACAGATATTGATTCATATACTCGTGTAGCAGAACTAGAACTTGTCTTTGTTCCAAATATTACTGCACTTTCATTAAATGCAGGGAATGACATTATTCTTTTACCGGGTGTAACGACAACCATATATGCTACAGGAACAGTTACTGATCAAAATGGATACGCTGATATTGTATTAGCGACAACTACCATGTTCCGTTCTGGTGTAGGAGAAAGTTGTTCCGTTAACACTAACAATTGTTATATTGCGGGTCCATCGCGATGTTCATACTCCAATTGTTCTGGCGATTCATGTAATATTTCATGTACAAGTGATTTCTATTTCCATACAGATCCGACGGATACAGGAAGTACGTTTGATGCAGAAACATGGAGAGCACTTCTAAGAATAGAAGACCAAGGTGGTAGCTTCGCGACCGCTACAGCTCCATCAATTGACCTCATAACACTCCGAGCACTTGATGTAAATAGTTTGATTAATTATGGTTCACTCGAAGTTAATGCAAATACTGGTTCTTACAATGCCTCGACAACATTCCAAAATCTTGGTAATGACTCGATTGATGTAGCCATAGAAGGCACCAACCTTTCAGATGGTGTTTCTTCAGCAATTCCAGTAAATGAGCAAATATTTGCTACATCCACATTTACGTATAGCGCATGTGTGTTCTGTACGGCGCTTTCGGCTTCGTCCACAAACTATGAGCTTGATCTCACGAAGCCCGCATCAACGACTCCCCCCGTGACCGACGATGTATTTTGGGGAATTGAAATTCCGTTCGGCATTTCTGCCGCACCTCACCAGGGTACTAACATCTTCTACGCAATTAGTGACTAGTGAGGCTTGTGGAAATGCCACATTTCTTTGTTACTTCGTATGTTTTCTCCATCACTGCACGTCCATGTACAGCTCAGTCGCAAACATACTTGCGCCTTACAGTCGCTGTTCAGGTTGTATGATAATTTTCATAAACTCAAATTATCGACAACCTCTTACAAAGCTCCAAGTATTCGCTTCTCACCTTGAACTGTATCCATTTACACAGGCCTCAATTTCTCTAAATACATTCTGTTAATTAACAGCAAAATTTTTTTGACTCTTCTCAAATGGTACACTGTAACTACATATGAAACGTGGGTTCATTTCTGTATGTTTAACGCTCTTCATATTACTCGCGTATGGTGAGATGTTTTATACTGTCCGCGCTGCAGACATTGACCCTCCCTCAATAAATAATGTTCAGATAACAAATGTTGCTGAAGATACCGTAACCATCACCTGGGAGACTGACGAAGACGCAGACTCGCTCGTAAACTATGGACTTCAAGAAAACTACGGAATTGTACATATTCCTGTAGTAGATAAAACAACTCATTCAATAACTCTTGATGCACTTGAGCCTGGGCGCACATATTTCTTCCGCGTTGTATCTTCAGATTTTGAAGGCAACCAGGGAATTTCTGCAAACTACAAAGTACTCACCGATGGAACACCATCTTCAGGAGCTGATGCGGGTGAAGGCGAAGCGACTGCAACAGAAGAAAATCAAACCGTACAAGAAGAAACAAAATCTCAAACGGAATCACAAACAGATGCACAAATTACAGAAGAGATAGTAAAACAAATTAAGCAAATTGAATCGCCTGAAAAGCTTGAAGAAATATTAAATGAAACAGTAAAGGCTATACAGGGAATTACTGAGGATCTTACTATCGTCGGTCCCCCGACAGTTATTCCAGAAACGACCAGTGCGCTAATTAAATGGACCACCGATCGTGAAGCAAGTTCAGAAGTGCAATTTTCTCCAAGTGATGAGTATGTAGAGGGTGATTATAGCTACTCACAAGCTAGTACGGATGGTAGTGTGACCGATCATGAAATCAGACTAATAGGTCTTGTACCGTTCACCGAATACCATTTTAAAGTTATTTCAAAAGATTCAATTGGTATTTCGGGAGAAAGTCGGGACTTTACATTTAAAACAAAAGCATCGCTTCCCGACATTAGAAATTTACGTATCGTTAAAGTAGAAGAAAATTCTGCAACGCTTGCATGGGACACAACCGTTCCCGCTAAAGCACTTATTGAATATCAAGATCTTACGAAAGGCCTCCAAAATTCAGTGGGCCGACCAACACTCGCTACAACACATCAGATGCAAATTTCTGATCTCACTCTCGGCACTAGATACGTTGCATTCGTAATTGCAGAAAATGCGGGAGGCGACCGAGTAAAAAGCAATCCTATTACGTTTATTACGGTGAAAGATTCAGCTCCTCCACTTATTAGTAATGTTACAAATGAATCCACTATTTTCCCTGGCGGGGAATCAAGAATTCAAACTATTATTGAATGGGATACCGATGAGCCGGCTTACTGCACTATGTCATATCGCGAGGGAATAACCGGTGGTGTCGACCCTACAATAATAGAGTCTGAAACCATTTCGTATGCAGAAGAGCATGTCGAAGTTATCGTGGAGTTTGCTCCTGCAACGGTATACCAATTTTGGCTCACCTGCTCAGATGATTCAAATAATAAAATTGACTCTGAAAATTATGTGCTCTTTACACCGATTCAGGAAAAAAACATTATTGATATTATTCTTGAAAACTTCGAGTCGACGTTTGGATGGGTTAAGAACGTCAACAACTAGTATGCGCATTTTCGACGCATTTCTTTGTTGCATCACTCGATTGTTCATTCGTCGTACGTCTGTGTACGCCTTACTCGCAAACGAGCTTGGGCCGCGAACTGCACTCGAAAATGCGCATACTGTGACCCAATTACGAAACGTGGCGAAGTCACCACTTTCGAGAGACATTGCGCAGACGCATCGAGCATAGTAAAAAATTCACAGATTTTTATGCGTGTCTATCAAAATGTGTGATTGAGAAAGAGTTTTTTGATTTTTGTACTGTATAATAATTTTAATCTCGCATGGCAAAACCACTTATCGTCTGCAGAAATCTCGACATTACCTACAATAAAGGGAAGTCGAATGAATACCGCGCTCTTCAATCGGTAAACACTGATATATATGAAGGAGAATATATTATTCTTTTCGGTTCTTCAGGATGTGGAAAGTCGACGCTCATGTATGCAATTCAAGGTTCACTTCCACCTGCAGGAGGTGCGCTTCTTATTCGAGGAGATGATATTTATTCGTATCCACCACAAGACCGTGTGTACTTCCAACGGTATATCATGGGAATTATTTTCCAATCCTTCAACCTCATTGGTTCACTTTCTGTACTCGACAACGTTGCACTCCCAATGATTTTCTGTGGCGTTGATAAAACAACTCGAGAACGTCGTGCGCAAATGCTCCTCGATCGTTTTGGTGTAGGACACGTTTCAGATAAACGACCAAATATGCTTTCAGGAGGTCAGCAGCAACGTGTCTCTGTTGCGCGTTCTATGGTGAACGATCCGCAGATTCTGCTTGCGGACGAACCTACCGGAAACCTCGACTCAGTGTCTACGCAACAAGTTATGGATAAAATTGATGAAATTAACACGTTTGACCAACGTACTATCATTATGGTCTCGCACAATGCGGCACATCTTTCCTATGCGCATCGTGTGTATTACCTCAAGGATGGCAGGGTAGTACGAGAAGTCGCGAACCCACAGCGTAAACAGATTAAACCTGTAAAAGAAGGGGAGACCATCGTGACCGAACTCGAACAACTCGCGCGCCTTTTTCCTTACGACTCTGTAGATACACTACGAGTAAAAAGCCTTGTAAATTTTCTTACGCAGCAATACACCTTTGACCAACTCGTGCGACTTGAACGTGCTGTTGATCTTCTCATTCAGGGTAAGATCCACAAAAAGAAATTTATTGAGACGCTCATGCGAAAATACGAAGAGGGAGGAATAGAAATGGAACGTTCAGATGCTGAACGTATGGCCGCGGTATCAATAACAATTATTAAACAAGCTAATGATGTGCATCGTTTCCGCTCAAAAAATGATTCCGATGCTGTGTTTTTCGAACAACATAAATTTGCTGAGCGCATTAAAGAATACCTTATTGAATATCATCGAGTTTCGCTTTCAAAAAAAGCGACTGAGAACCTAACCGAAATGATAGCCGACCGCCTTTCAGGAATTGAAGGAGAAGCACAGTTCCATGCTCGCATGATTGAGAAAGAACGCACCGGGGGACTGGGACTTCAGGAGAAAATCGCGGATGATATTACGAGGTATATGGAGAAGCTGGTAGCATTAGGCGTCGACGTCAGCTACAAAGCCTAGAGCATAGAAATTTGGAACATTTCTTTGTTGGAACTACAGTTTTCTCCTTCACCGTACGTTGAGTACGTTTCATTCGTAAACTTTGTTCCGCCTCGAACTGTTCTCAAATTTCTATGCTCTAGATTTCTGACTTCAGTCCGTATCAGAAGGATTTTGAAGATGCGCTTTGAATCTGTGCGCAGCAATGTACGAAATCCCAACGATTTTGATAAAAGTATAAAAAAGAAAACAGCTCCAGCAGGGAAGACGGAGATGTCTTCGCTCAGCGGGAGCTGCCTATAGTGATGCTGGACTCTATGCAACTTCTAAGCGATGTGCGTCGATAAATTCCCGTTTGATTTCATTCGACAGTTTTTCTACGTCGTCATTATCCACTCGCCTGCCAAACAGTGCAACGGCAACAACGGCGAATGCCTGAAGACGCGATGAAGCGCTGTCGCGGTCTTCAGAACGCTGTTGGATCTTTGTACTTTTAAAGCCACTACGCGCAAAGGCCTCAAATGCAATGATGAACGCAGAAGCAGAAAGATCCTTTAGACCGGCAACCAAGCGAACGAAGTTGGTCGCGGCCTCTTGGCTGAAGTCATTTTTGATACCAACGTAAAACTTTTCGAGTATTCTGGAATTGAGATCGCTTTGTGTTGGCCCACGTCCAGCGTAGTAGCCAGCTTCAAATACGAAACACTCTTCTCCACGCATCCAATTCTCAACAGTTCTAATTAAGTTCATTCAGGACCTTCATAGAAGAAGAAAAAAGTACACTGACTCAAATCGAGTCGCCTATCAATACTGTACTATGATTCAATCAAAAGTCAAATTTATAAAGTTATGTGACACAGAAATGAGTAAATATTTTTTAAAAAATTTACTTAAGAGATGACGACAGATCATAACTTATACAGCCGCGTGCATTCCTTATTATGGTGTTTCTATTTACTATATAGAGTATGGAAGTTGTTGACTTAGCGCGTCTCTCAACGCGTATGTTTAAAACGAACCCACTTCGTACGTGGCTTACTATTCTTGGCATGGGTGTGGGAACGGGTGCGGTGGTTATTCTTGTAGGTTTAGGATTTGGCCTCCAGCAGATTATTCTTGAACAGATTGTCTTCGGAGACAGTCTTCTCTCACTCGGCGTTTCTGCAACCGGTGCGCGAAATCTATCTATTACTGACGAGTCTATCAAAACATTTGAAGACAATGAATTTATTGAAGATGCTGCTCCGCTCGCTCGATATCCTGCGTTAGTTACCTATAAAGGACTTACGGGAAATGTGTTTTTACAGGGTGCTGAACCGGCATATCTTCGATATGCCGGTATCACCGCATCAGCAGGAGATGTATTTATTGAAGAAGATCTTATGAATGGAGGCGATGTGATGCTCTCACCGGCCGTCCTCAAGCTCTTTGGAGCAGAAGATCCCGAAGCGTTTATAGGTCAAGAAGTTTCATTT
Source organism: Candidatus Kaiserbacteria bacterium (assembly GCA_043719825.1). Lineage (GTDB taxonomy): Bacteria > Patescibacteriota > Minisyncoccia > Phycocordibacterales > UBA918 > Damh-18. The sequence continues at coordinate 33,978 of JAYSTK010000019.1, forward strand.
CGACTTCTTATTCCTGCTGAAGATGGAAGTGACGCAATTAATGAAGTGATTATTGAGAAAAAATATCGCGTCCGAGGGATTACGAAAGAGGAGGGAGTACTCAATGCGCTTATTATGCTCCCCGAACTTAAAAATTATGTTGGAGTGGAAGCGTATGACCGTGCTCAAGTAAAAGTAGTTTCAAATGAGTATCTTACTCAAGTTGAAGAACTCCTTATTAAAGAAGGCTATCGAGTTACAGCACTTTCAAAAACAGTAGAACAAGCTTCAAAGATTTTTACGGGTATTCAAGCAACACTTGCTGTATTCGGTGGAATCGCGCTTATTGTGTCCGCTATCGGTATGTTTAATACCATGACCGTGACGCTTCTCGAACGTACAAAGGAAATTGGAATTATGCGCACACTAGGTGCTTCGCCCAGTGACGTTAAGCTCCTCTTCATTTCTGAATCAGTGATCGTAGGATTCCTTGGAGGAGTGAGTGGGATACTTATGGGGATAACCTTGGGATTGGTTGTGAATTTCGCTCTAAACATAGCTGCTTCTCAGTTTGGAGGACAAGCAGTCAAGCTATTTGCGTTTCCAACTTGGTTCCTTCTCTTCATCACTTTCTTCTCTGCAATTGTGGGATATATGACCGGAATCTTTCCAGCACGACGTGCTGCACTTCTTAATCCGCTCGACGCGATTCGGTATGAATAGGGAACTGTGTATAACTAAAGGTTTTTTTATACACAGTCAGCTATTATATATACAAAGCTCATTAGTTTATGTCTTACAACACTGATCAATTGCGTACGGCGGGCAAGATCACTGTATATACCTCAATAGTTGGTGTATTCATTTTTGCAGTTGCGTTTATTTTTAATCTTGGCGTTTCTGAAATTCCTCAAGCGGGAGCACAAGATACTGCGACCACTTCAGTCCAAGTTTTAAATACCCCTCCGCTTTGGACTGCAAGCTCCACAGAGCTTGTTGAATCATCAGTAACATCCCCTACGAATGCAGGTGATGTTATAAGATGGGTAGCAGTCGCAACTGATGCTAATGGAGAAAGATATTATTTGCTCGTATGCAGTACAAGTGCGACTCCTACTCCTAATTCTAATGCAGCACCTGCCTGCACTTCTGGAGTACAATGGGCAGTTTCAGCATCAACAACAAGTGGGACTCAAGCAACAGCTGCAACCACAACATATGCAGCACTTGGTGAAACAAATAACTGGTTTGCGTGGATTTGTGACGGAAATGCTGGAACTCCACGTTGTAATACTTCTTTTACACAAGGTACAAACGCTACAAACTCATCACCATTTATCATAAATCATAGACCTTCTTTTACACTTTTCTCTGATACTTCTCCAGGAGACCCAGGAACATTGATTACCTTTAACTCAACTTCGTCAGACTCAGACACTGCAGGTACTGCTGACACCGTTAAACTCATAGTTTGTGCTTCAGCTGGATTTAGTACTACAACAGATTCATGTACTGGAAATACACTTGGTAGTACGACAGTATTTGCAACAGCAAATGCAACTGCTACATACACAATAGTTATCCCAACTCAAGACCAAAATTACAGTGCATTTGGCTACGTAATAGATAATCATGGCTTTGAGGCTTCTGGTGGTGCACATGGTACTGACTCGACTTTAACAGTGAATAACGTAGCCCCAAGCATAACTCCCGCACTTATTTCACTTACTCAGGCTTCAGGTACGGACTTATACTTAACAGTTGAATCCGCACAAACAACCGGTTTCACTCTGTCATTTGTGACTTCTGACAATAATAGTTGTCTCACTGCTGCTTCAACGACTGAAGTTTCAAACTATCAACTTAGCCTTTACAGATCGGGCATAGCTTCGACAACCTGTACTCCAACAGGTACTCATAATGCAAACAATTGTTATGTAAGTAGTGTCCCCACTACTACATGGAATCTTGGATGCACAGCTTCCTCTACATCATGTACGGGATCTAGTGACACTGATCAACGTTGGGATTGTACGTTCCCACTCTGGTACATCGCAGACCCCACCGACGGAACTGCGACAAGTACTCAGTATTCTACGCAAAATTGGCTTGCCCAAGTACGTGGAATTGACGACGATAATGCGACAGGCTCTCTCTCAGAAAGTACAATTGGAGTAGAAGTAAAAAGCTTCCTCGCATTCGCACTTAATTCACTCTCGGTTGACTACGGCGCCCTTGAACCGGGTAATCAGACTGATCCACTTAATGCAACGACAACAATATCTGCAACAGGAAATGTTGGTCTCGACAAGGAAGTAAGTGGCTCATCGATGTGTACAACATATACAAATAGCTCTCTATGTCCCGTTTCTGCAACGTCAACTATTAATGCTCAAGAACAAGTGTTTGCTACAGGAACTGTCTCATATGCATCTGCTCAGGCACTTTCTTCCACGACAATTCAAGAAATTGAAATAAATGTTCCCAAATCTACGGCAACCTCTACGCAGGCAACAAATAATGCATACTGGGGAATCAGAGTTCCTGGCAGTGTAACTTTTGCTGGGTTTTACTACGGAAACAACGTCTTCTATGCGAAGGTAGGTGAATCAATGTTCTGGTAGGTATAATTGATTGAAATTTTAGGTAAGCTGCTGTTGTTCGACAGCAGCTTCTTGCGTTAACACCCACAGTATTTGATAATGATACTGCACCGCAAGCCGCGTGCGTTTTGAATGATGAAGATATTACTTCGCGCCTTTTTTTGTACAATTGTTTTTGTATTGGTGTTTGTGAATACAGTACATGCTGGTTTTGGTATTACTCCTCCATATGTTACAAACTCAAGTCTCACGAGAAACTCAATTTACGAGCAAGTAATCTATCTTGTTAGGAGCGACCCAACCACCGATCTCAAAGCAACAATAAGTATAGATGTCCCCGGCATTAACGAATGGTTTACTGTTGCTGAAGGAAATGAATTTATACTTCACCGAGGTGAGCAAAAAGTTCCAATGACTATAAAAGTGTCCGTTCCTGATAAAGCAGATTTCAAGCAATATAAAGGTAATATTCGAATAAAGACAGGCGCTCCAGATGATAGTGTTGCTTCAGCCGGTGTAAATATTTCTCTTGGTGCTCAAATTGATGTTGATTTAAATGTTATAGACAAAGAGATTTTAGATTTTAAAGTGAGGCGTATTGGTATATCAGATTTAAATGAAGGTCATAAAGTTGGATGGTTATATTTCCCCGGAAAGATTATGTTTGAAATGTATATTGAAAACATAGGAAACGTACCCGTTTCTCCATCAGATGTTGTGTTTAGAATCTATGATAGATCAGGTAACGTGATTCTTGAAGAGACACACAAAAAAGGAAAAATCGATAGTGTTGATCCTTTTATGACAGAAACAGTTTTTGCGGAACTCCCCACTCGTCTACCGCAAGGAAGCTATCTCGCTCGATTTGAAATCAAAAATGGAGAAGAAATAAAACTTGCTGGGGAAGTAAACATAAGTATCTTGCCATTTGGTACTTTAGATGCAGCAGGTTTTGGTTTTGCCGGCCTTTCACTTCCGCATAAACTTTCTGTTGTGGTTCCGATATTTTTCGCTGGTATGTTAGTTGTTTTAATTCTTGTTCGTATAGGAAGTCGACGTAAGATCAAGTAGATTCATGAATGAATTCCGCATATCAACATCGGGTCTCTTAGCCGGAGGGATCCTCATATTGCTCTCATGTCCTTTTTTTGCACACGCTCAGATTAATATAGCAACCACTTCTGTGCTCATTAGTATTTGTGGTGATCTCATCATCAACTCGGGGGAGGAGTGTGATGTGCCAAGTGATACTGGGGCATACAGCACATCAATAACAGGACGACAGTGCACGACTGAGTGTCGATTTGCTGCATATTGTGGGGACGCGATTCTGCAAACACTATTCGGAGAACAATGCGATGATGGTAACAACAACAATGATGACTTTTGTTCAGCTAATTGTGCTGAAGAAACTGCTGATGCAGGAGGAGGGTCAACAGGAGGTGGTGGAAGTTCTGGTTCTGGAGGGAGAGATTCAGCACTTGGAGACACACAGGTTACGCTTCAAGGAAAAGCATACCCAAATGTGACGGTTACGATTCTCATGGATAGCAAATCAGTCGGTACCGTCCGCACAAATTCTAAAGGAGAATTTTTATTTAATTTAGCAGCAGATCCGGGTACTGCATCATTTAGTTTTTGGGCCAATGATCAAACTGGCACTCGTTCTTCAACATTCACTACAACGTTTGATGTTACGCAAGGAGCAGTAACAAATGTAAGTGGCATTCTTATCCCGCCGACTATACGGACAGCAACTTCACAAGTTAATCCAGGTGCAATAATCATACTCGAAGGACAAACGATTCCAAATGTAAACGTGGAAATTTCTGTCGACAATGGCGCACGTATGCTCAACACGCTTTCTGATGCGACCGGAAAGTGGACGACGTCACTCAATACAACCGGCCTCAGTGTGAATACCCACACTGCCAAGGCACGTTTTATTGAAGGTGCAAGTACGCTTAAACGGGAAAGTACATATGGATCGAACCTCTCCCTATTTATTGGTGTGGAAGGGAAGGCAACAAGTAATTCGGATCTAAATCGTGATGGAAAAATAAACTTAGTGGACTTTTCAATTCTTGTTTTTTGGTGGGGAACACCAGGTGGAAATTCAAATCCTCCCGCTGATATAAATAGTAATGCAAAAGTAGGTCTTGAAGATTTTTCTATTTTACTTTTTAACTGGACGGGCTAATGTAAGAGCATAGAAAATACACATGACACTAATCTATAAGATTAGTGTCATGTGTATTTATGCGGGTCTAAAAAAGGTAATAATCAAAGAGATTTTGTGTATAACTGTTCATCATTTAAAAATGTACACGTTACAATGCAGATACGTTCATTGGAGATTGGTATTCCATACATGTGAGGAATACCAATTTGTAAGAGGAAACTTTTGCCGGTACGAACAGCCGAGTACCGTCCATTGAACGGAATATGTCGATAGTGAACAAAGAGGGGTGGAGACTCTCGTGTTTCTAGGGTGCGAGATTATGCTGAAGAGCACAGCATTCGCATTTCTCATTATCAGAGTCGACATATTGAGATGTAATACAACGTAAAGTCTATGAGTAACACGGCAAGAACCGTGACCACTCTACAGGCTGTAGCGATGATTGTTGGAGTGGCAGTATTTCTTTGGAGTACTGGTCTTCCAACCCTCTTCCGATTTGCGGAAGCGGCATCGATCACAAATGCGAGCGATACATTGTCGAGTTCAGCACCAAGTTTAGCGTCAAATCACACCATCGGGTTTACAACACCAAATGGTTTGATTATCGGTCAAACGATAGCGCTTACTTTTGCTGGAGGGTTTAACTTGGCTTCAATTATTGAAGACGATGTCGACATTCTCATCAATGGACTTTCCTCAACTACAGTAGCTGGAGCAGCTAGTGCAGGAAACTGGGGAGTCACTTTTTCGGGGAATGTTGTAACATTTACAACACCCACTAACTCAGGAGTTGCATCGGCAACACCAATCGTTATACGAATTGGTAACCATGCAGTCACCTCAGGAACTGGTGCAAACCAAATCATAAATCCATCCTCAACAACAACGTCGCATGCGATTGATATTGGGGGAACAATGCAGGACTCGGGCCAAGTCCGAGTCGCAATCGTGAATCAAGTCACGCTAAGTGCAAGTGTAGATACATCGCTTACATTTACAGTTTCTGGAGTAAATTCCAGTTCAACAGTAAATGGTAGTCCGACTACAACGTCGGCTACGACTACGAGTAGCGCACTTCCATTTGGGTCTCTCTCAGCAAATCAATCAAAGGTACTTGCTCACGACCTCGCTGTTACCACAAATGCCTCACAAGGGTATACGGTAACTGTTGAGCAAACGGGAGCATTGCAGTCTACGACGGGAGCAACCATCGATGGATTCATTGATGGAGCAAACACAGTCACGCCAACAGCGTGGCAGGCCCCGTCAGCACTCATTGCAAATCCTAATACGTACGGTCACTGGGGTCTAACCTCAACTGATGGTACGACAACTCGTACAGCGCTAGAGGAATTTAGCTCTAACAGATGGGTTTCAGGAAGTACAACGCCTATTGTGATCATGGGACACACCGGTCCTGCAGATGGAACCACTTCTGGTTCTGGAGCTGCACGAATCGGATTCCAAGCTCAGATTTCGCCATTGCAAGAAGCAGGTGCCGACTATACAACGACACTTCGCTACATTGCAACGCCGACATTCTAAAACAGCTGTAGAACAGAAAAACCCTATCTCCCACCACGAGAAGGGTTTTTCTTTTGCTCAAATACTAATCAATAATATAGATATTTCAATTCAAAACTCGTTGCTGTTATTACATTTCTGAGACATTGCACAGGCGTATGCCGAGCATAGCAAAAATCATAGATTTTATACGTGTCTCAGAAAGTGATGGCAAGAAAGAGTTTTAGATTTTTCAATATTTGTGTGAGTAGCGGTCCTTTTATGGAGTAAGTATTGGTATACTAAGTGCATTATGTTGTTTCTCCGGATACACTTGTATATAAGCATTTTTGCAATTTTAGTCTGTGCATTCGTTCTTATCCTTGTCTCTATTCCAACATCAGTTAACGCAGCACTTTTGTATTTTGATCCAAGTGAAGCGTCCCTCTATAGAGGGGATACTGTAACCTTAAATCTCAGGATAGATACTGACGAAGGTGAGTGCATTAATACAGTTGACGCCGTAGTGAAGTACGGTGATGGGATACGTGCCGTTGATGTTTCTCGAGGTGATTCAATTCTCAATATATGGGTTGAAAATCCATTAATTGATGAAGTTAATAAAACAGTAACTTTTGCTGGTGGAATTCCTGGAGGATACTGTGGGAGAGCTCTCGGAGATCCGAGTCTTACCAATGTTATCGCAGCTATTGTTTTTAATTCCCCCGGTTTCAGTGTGGGCGGCACGAGCGTCCCCATTGTTGCTGTGGACATTGCTCCAGAATCACAAGTGTTGCTTCATGATGGGCTCGGTACTGTAGCAAATCTTAATACTCAGGGAACAAAAATTACTCTCCTTGCAACACCAGGTCAAACAGGAACTGATGCATGGAATGAGACGGTGAGTGAAGATCTCGTCCCTCCTTCAGATTTCAGTGTTGGCATTTCTCAAGACGAAACAGCTTTCAGCAATCAATATTTTATTGTTTTTAACACACAAGATAAACAATCGGGTATTGATCATTATGAGGTCATTGAAGAACCGCTCGAAGATTTCTATACGTTTACATGGGGTCGCGCTGACGCTCCGTGGCTTACCGTTGAAAGTCCCTATGTTCTAAAGGATCAAACACTTAATAGCACAATTCGAGTAAAAGCTATTGATAAAGCGGGGAATGAAAGGATCACAGTGCTTGTACCCGATAGTGCAATTAGATCTATTTCATTTAACCGGATGATTACCTATGCGCTCAGTGGAGTAATCGGAATAATTCTACTTATGGGGATTGTTTATATTCTTATAAAACGTAAAAGCAAACTTGAAGCAACCTATGAGCAATAAATGTGCATTGAATATAGTATGGAGTGCAGCTCTACTCTTATTTGTTTTTATTATTCCCACATATGCTCTTGCTGCTACATTGCGATTAAGTCCAGAAACGGGCGTGTATACAGCGGGGAGCACATTTACCGCAAATGTAATTATTAATACTGATGGCAAATCAGTGAATGCCGCAGACGGACAACTTTCCTTCAATCCTAAAGAACTTTCTGTGGTAAGTGCAACTCGAGGAACCTCTATTTTTAATCTATGGACCCTCGAGCCAACATTTTCAAACAGTGCAGGAACTATTTCATTTGGTGGTGGATCACCATCTGGCTATAAAGGATCCAATGGAACAATTATGTCGGTTACGTTCCGTACACAATCAGCAGGAACTCCCAAAGTTTCTTGGAAAAGTGGTTCCATTTTAGCAGCGGACGGACTAGGCACCAATATACTTACTTCGATGAACGGAGGCACCTACACAGTAGGTGCTAAAAGTGAAACACCACCTGCCGAGTACATTCCCCCCGCAAATACGCCAAAAGCTCCTACAATAACTTCATCTACACATTCAGATACTGAGCGTTGGTACAAAGAAAAAAATGCCGAACTCGCATGGAGTATCCCAAATGATGTTATTGCAGTAAGAACTTTACTTGATAATTCAAAAGAAACTATACCGACAATTATTTATGATGAACCAATTACCAAAAAAAGTATTACTGCCTTACATGAAGGAGTATCATATTTTCACATTCAATTCAAAAATGCAGATGGATGGGGAAGAATAACTCATTTTCCACTTCGCATTGATTCTGAAGCACCAAAGCGTTTTGATATAACAGAAACGGAAACAGATGCAGAAAAGCCCGTTCGTACACTCACGTTTGATATTGAAGACACATCGCCAATATCTAAATATGTTGTTCAAGTCGATGGTGGGGAACCCGTTGAATATATTGATACAAAAAATACGAAACAATATGAACTTAAGGATTTAAATCCAGGGAACCACACTGTGGTAATTGAGGCATTCGATAGTGCAGGAAATAGTCGCGTTGCTACATACTCCTTTACTATTGATTCGTTTGAACCACCAGTATTTACAGATTATCCGACACGACTTCAAACTAATGTTATCCCTGCTCTAAAAGGAATGACTCGCCCTCGAGTACAGGTTTATATTGAAGTTAGAAAAGCTTCAGACGGAGCAATCGTAGGAGGTGAAAGCACCGATACTTCTAGTCCATCAAATATTACTGCAAACGAAAAAGGGGAATTTACGTATGTGCCTAATACTGCTTTTGAAAAAGGTGTATATATAATTACTGCTACGGCTCGAGATGAATTCGGTAGGCAGAGTGAAAAATCTGAGGAAATTAGAATCATTGTCGATGCTCCGGGATATGTGGTTATTGGAACAATTGTGGTGAATGCACTTTCAGTCATTGTCCCTCTTATTGCACTCTGCCTCCTGCTCATTTTTGGTACATGGTTTCTTTTTCATAAACTAAGAGTATGGAAAAGACGGGTGATGAGAGAAACGTTAGAAGCTGAAGATAAATTAAGAACAGAACTTGATGCTATTATCGACAACATGCATGCTCGTGTGAATGATCTAAAAGAATCACGAAAGTCAAAATTGACTCAAGCAGAATCAGCACTCATCGAACAAATTGAACATGATGTTGCTTCAGCTCGAGAAAAAATCAAGAAGGAAATTACTGATATTGAACGTATTGTAGAATAAAAATGCTATGAAAAATTATTTAACAGAACATCTTCTCATAGCAGGTAATGCTTTATTGCTTGCTGCTATTATCGCTCTCTCTGCATGGACGATTGAAAATACAAAAGCAAATACACTTTCGCTTTTACAAAGTAATATTGAAACACAAGTAACACACATAACGGAACTTGCAGAACTTACTGATAGAAATGGCGCAGATGCTGTGACTGAAGAAATCATATCTGATTGTCCTCGCCGTGTAGAATTTGAAAATCAACTCATGCGCCTCGATAGCGCAACAAAAAGAGAGCTCATTACAATTCAACAATTATTTGAAAGTTGTGGCACTTTTTTTGCTGAAAGAAAGGCACTTATGGTTTCTCGTTTAGAACGGGAATTCTTGAGTTTGAAAAATGATTTAGCCTTATTGAGTACCATTCGAGATCTATCATCTAATGAAGAGAAATTGAAGGAATGGGAAAAACTTATTGAATTAGAAAAAACGAGGAGTGCATTACTCGCAGAACAAACTGCAATTCAAGAAAAAATTATTAGTCTTCTCATGAGTGATACCAATGTGACTGTCGAAATCAATGTCCTTGTACGAGAAGCACAAAATGTGAGTCAATCATTATCTGTTACGGGCGCTCAAATTGATACGTTGACCAAAGAGCTCACTAACTAATATGCGTGATTGGCTTACTCGAATACTTTTTCCATCCTACTACCGCTCGCAACCGCGAAGTACCGTACGCTATGCCTTCCCTATCATAGCGCTCACTGCACTGTTTGCTGGGTTAGCTTCTGTCGTGAGTCAAGATTCTTCGTATATTATTGTTCAAACAACACCTTCAACTATTAAAGAAGGTGAAACATTTACTATTGAAGTAAGAGCCCATGCGAGCACTCCAGTGAATGCTGTAGATATCACACTTAACTATCCAGAAAATCAAATATCCATAGAGAGTATTGATAAAGGAACTTCCGTCATTACCCTATGGACACAGGATCCCTATGCAAGAAACGGCAAAATATACTTACGAGGTGGAGTCTTTCAAAAGGGATTTCTTGGTGAACATACAATTGCTCGTATCAGAGCAAAAGCGACTCAGGCTGGTCTTGCGTACGTGTCACTTGATACCGCCGCACTTATAGCTGGAGATGGTAAAGGAACAGAAGTAATTGTGGAGCGAACAAGTAAGGATGAAACTAGAATCCTAGTTCAGAATAAAGAGGGATCCCTCACCGGTGAGGCAAGTGTCGCTATTGTCACCGATATAGATGGTAGTGGGGGAGTTGATATTAGAGACATATCAGCTTTTATGGCCGCGTGGTTTACAAAAGGTAAAGTGTTTGATTTTAACAATGATGGAAAGATGACTTTTAGAGATTTTTCAATTTTGCTTGCAGATTCATTTTTTAAGTGAGCAAAGGAGCCAAAGACGACTATTGCGAACTTACGCAGGCGAATTAGAAAAATAGCGAGACCTAACGAGCATTTTTTTCTTATTCGGCAGTGCTAGTACAGGGTTGCCGGTTACTCGAATGTAGTCACTCTTTCAAATCAAACCCCTCTCTGCAGTTATCTGTTGATAATCCTGTGGAGAAAGCGTGTACAGATTGGTACTATTATGGGTATAAGGTGAATTAGGCAATTTATCTTGTGACGTAGAGCATGAGAAAACGGAAAACAATAAAAACGGCATTGATTCTGAACAAACA
>JAYSTK010000181.1:0-19080 GCA_043719825.1 Candidatus Kaiserbacteria bacterium
GTGACTGTGTGGGCATCGTGGAGCCCATATACTAACGCTGATTTCAGTGCACTTGAAATAATTAAACAAAAATTTGGAGATAAAATCAGAATAGTTGCACTTAATAGAATGGAACCTAAAGAAACCGCACAAGCATTTCTTAATTCGATTGATTCTTCAAGTGAATTAGAGTATATACTCGATGCAAATGATTTTTTCTTTAAAACTGTTGGTGGATATGCAATGCCGGAAACTATTCTTTTTGATCGTGTAGGAAATATTTATACGCACTTGCGCGGATCTCTTAATCCAATTGAACTTGAAAATTCTATTACTGAGCTTTTAAAGCAATAAACATTCGCTTGCAGTGTTTATATTCATGTTGTATAGTTATTCTAGAGAAGAAGTGAAGCAAAGCGAACTAGAATAATAATTCAACCTAGAATTCGTCATTTTAGGTACACATTCGCAACGCTTTATGTATGTTCCGCGCAATTGGGCTCATTATCATAATATGGTATTTGTCCCATCAGTTTAAACAAAGTTTTGGAGCATTCGATAACGCAGGAAAAGCTGTATTTGAAGCAATTGAGACAGCTGCTGTTGTTTCGGAATCAAAACTTAAGTGAATGAAAAGGCCAAGCACACTGCTTGGCCTTTGTTCGTTTACAAAGCCAGTGTAGAATACAAACAATGGCAACACGCGCTTTTGTTCAAAATGTCTTCTTTTTTAGCCTTTTGATAGCTGCTTCTATACTGATGTGGCAAATACTTTCCCAATTTTGGGTTGTTCTAGCACTTTCCGCAATTATTGTGACAATATGCTACCCAATGCATGAACGTGTTGAAAATCAGATACGCTTCAAAAATAAATCACTTGCAGCGTTTGTGTCTCTTCTTACGGTGATCATAGTAGTAATATTGCCACTCGGACTAATGGGGTCGCTACTTCTTCGCGAAACGGTGTCGCTGTACACAATGTTTAATACATCTTCCTACGAATCATTTACGGGAGTACTTCAAAGTGCTGAATCTGTAATTAAATCATTTATTCCTGAGTTTTCCCTTGACATAGGTTCAGTCGTTTCCCAAATCGCAAATTTTATTGCATCACATTTACTAAGTATTTTCGCGGGGACAGCCTCCACAATTCTCTATTTTTTCCTTACACTTATTGCTACCTTTTATTTTTTCAGGGATGGGAAGATGTTCACTAATTATTTAATTAAGTTGAGCCCATTAAAAGACGGTCAGGATGCACTCATAGTATCAAGACTTGCTAAAGCAATTCGTTCTGTTGCACTCGGGACTGTCCTTGTTGCAATTATCCAAGGAATTCTCACAAGTTTGGGACTATGGCTTTTTGGTTTTGATCGTGCCGTACTTTGGGGTGTAATTGCATCGCTTGGCGCACTCGTCCCGGGAGTTGGCACTGCTATAGTATTTATTCCGGCTATAATCTACCTCATACTTACGGGGGCACACCTCAGTGCGGGTGGGTTAGCAATTTGGGCATTTTTTGCAGTAGGGATTATTGATAATATACTTGGTCCGTATGTCATGAGTCGAGGCAATCCATTGCATCCATTTGTTATTCTTCTATCAGTACTTGGAGGCATTGCGCTCATGGGGCCTATTGGTTTTATTCTTGGTCCAGTTATAGCGAGCCTTTTCACTGTATTGATAGAATTGTATGCAGAATACGTGCATGCGTAGATAACACACACCATGTTTTTAAATAATAATGAATCTAAAGAAGTTAAAGAGAATGCATTCGGTGTTAACGAACTCCATGAAGCTGAAACCTTTATGAATAGTGAACGATCACTGACACCAAAAATGGTTTCGTCATTATTAAATGTGAATGTACTACTTCAAAGTGAACATATTCACGCATCAAAGCGAGAAGATGAATCTTTTTCGCCACTGTATGCTATTTTAATAATTATTGTTGCAATCATTATTGCTATTGCTGTTGGAACATCATTTTTATACGTTCATGAAATTGGACCATTCTATACAAAAGCATCTTCTATTAACTCACAGTGAGATACTATGAGGAAATTTTGTGCGCTTCTCAGTATTGCGTTAGTTTTTAGTATTTTTTTTATTCAAGGAAGTGTCGATCGTGCACTCAGTATCGGAGTGCCACACATTGAACACGGTCTTGTATCGAAACTTACTAAACCAGAGTCTATTGTATTTACAGGAGACGTAATGCTTGCGCGCAGTGTTGAGCTCGTAATGACTGAATACAGCCCTCTTTATCCATTCAAAAATATGGTTTCATTTTTGCAAAAAAAAGATCTCGTAATCGGAAATTTTGAAGCATCAATTCCGCTTGAACATATTCAAACTCCATCTCTTACCATGCAATTTTCAGTGAAGAAGGAATATCTCACTACCCTCAAAGAAGTTGGGTTTGATGTGCTTTCACTTGCAAATAACCACTCATATGATTACGGAGAGAGTGCGTATAATCACACGATGGATGAATGTGCTAAAGCTTCACTTATATGTTTTGGTAACTCTCTAACGGTAGGAATAACCTCAATTAAAACCATTTCATTCGGAGACAAGACCATAGGTCTAGTTTTTATTCATTCTGTTTTCGATGAGCCCAATTACGATGTGCTCAAAAATTATATAGACGAACTACAAAAGACTACTGATGTGCAATTTGCATATATTCATTGGGGGAACGAATATGAACCAATTCACTCACCCGCACAATCAAAACTGGCATATTTTCTTATAGATTTGGGTATTGATGCAGTGATTGGACATCATCCACATGTCATTCAAGATGTTGAGCGATACAAAGGAAAGCCAATTTTTTATTCACTCGGAAATTTTATTTTTGATCAGTATTTTAGTAATGAAGTACAAGAAGGATACCTCGTAGAAATGATTCTTTCGGAAAAATCTATTACGTATAAAATTCACCCTCATGAAAGTATCGGAGTACGCTCACAACCAAATTTTATGAATGACCTCGATAAAAGCAGAATTTTTAAAACGTTACTTAAAGATAATTTTTTCTCAAGTGATGAGCAAAAAAATGGCGTATTTAGTGTTGAATAAGTTCAACTTACTATTTTGATAACACATAGCTTTAATACAAACTTGCATGTTTTCAGTGACTCGCTATAGTGTCTACACTAGTAGTGTAATTTAAGATATGAGCCCCATCAGTAAATACGAAGCTATCGGAATATTTGCCAGTGTCGCAGTAATGGCTGTAGTACTTGCTGCAATGCGATTTGAGTCAAATTCCTTTTCAGTTTTAGACACAAGCAACTCGGATAATCAAGGTTCATTAATCGTTGGTGCAGAAGACACTCTTGATAATCTTGAATCTGATTTGCGAAAGAATATGACTACTGAAGGAGAACTGAAGAAATTAGTCATCGATGATGTTCGCCTTGGTGTTGGTGAGTCAGTTCAAGTTGGTGACACCGTAGTGGTGAACTATATTGGAACGACTCGAGATGGAGTCCAATTTGATAATTCGTATGTTCGTGGAGAACCTTTTACATTTACGGTTGGTGACGGAAAAGTAATACGAGGTTGGGAAGAAGGACTTGTTGGAATGAAAAATGGAGGACAACGAATTCTCGTTATACCTTCAGAAATGGCGTATGGAAATACACAGGTAGGACCGATACCTGCTAATTCTGTGTTGGTATTTTCTATCGAACTTCTTGAAATTGAATAGAAAGAATTGAATAAATAACTTTCAGTTTGCCAAATTACTTGTTAGGTCTATAGGATAAGGCTCAACTAATTTTGCAAACTGCAAGTTATGCTTACGAAAAAATTATTTGTCTATTCTAATTCCTTGTTAGATAGGGTGGATCTATGCTCAAACAATTTAGAAGTCTCCTCGAAAATACAAAATACTAATGGATAAACCAGTGACATTCGATATTGTGAAGAAACAGCAGGGCACGTTTGCCCGAGCTGGTGTTATACATACTCTTCATGGTGATATCGAGACACCAGCGTTTGTTGTTGTAGGAACAAAAGCGAGTGTAAAAAGCCTCATGCCTGAGGACCTAACGCAGTATGTAGGAAATCAGGTAACGCTCGCAAATACCTATCATCTTTTTCTTCAACCGGGGCACGAAATAATTAAAGCGGGGGGCGGTATTCATACATTCGCACATTGGCAGATGCCGACGATGACTGATTCAGGAGGATTTCAAGTATTTTCGCTTGGAGCAGCATTTGGAAAAGGAGTGACAAAATTTGCTAAAGGGGAAGTGGAGATTGAAACACAAGTGCCTGCAAAAGCCGGACTAAATGTGTATAGTAGAAAATTTGCTGAGGATCACGGGAAGCTCTGTATCGTGGATGAAGATGGGGTAACGTTTACCTCACATATCGACGGCAGTATGCATCGCTTTACTGCAGAACGTTCCATCGAGATTCAACACGGTATTGGTGCCGACATAATCGTGGCATTTGATGAATGTACGTCACCAACTGCTCCGCGTGAATATCAAGAAGAAGCAATGCATCGTACACATCGATGGGCAAAGCGATCAGTGCTCGCTCATAAACAAAACTACAAAGCACTGAAGACACAAGGAATATATGGTGTAGTGCAAGGCGGGCGCTTTCTCGACCTACGTCGAGAAAGCGCCCGCGTGCTCTCCGACATGGATTTCGATGGCTTTGGCATCGGTGGATCTTTTTCAAAGGAAGACCTTGGGGAGTCTTTACGAGTTGTAAATGAAATTTTACCGGAAGATAAGCCACGACACCTCCTTGGCATTGGTGAACCAGAAGACATCGTGGACGGAGTACTAAATGGTTGTGATACCTTTGACTGTGTTCAACCTACGCGCATTGGCCGCACGGGGACAATATATGTGCACACCGGCAAGACACTTACGACCCCGTGCGGCACGTTTACCTATCCCGAAACCAAAAAAATCAGTCTGACAAATGAAAAATTCAAAACTGATCATTCACCGCTCGACCCACTATCAGAAGGGTATGTTGCTCAGAAATATACAAAAGCCTACGTCGCACATCTTTTCCGTGCTGGAGAAATCCTCGGCCCGCACCTCGCTTCGATTCACAACCTCAATTTTATTGTAAATTTCACCAAGCAATTAAGGGAACAAATTATACACACGTAAAGTGTAAAAGACTGCCAACACGATATATACTTAGAATAAGTAGTGAAGGCAGCTCGAGGAGCAAAAAGACCGAATACGGGAGAAGAGTAGTAAGAAGATATCTTTAATTTACGCCCTTTTCCGGAGAGGACGGTTTCTAAGTTGAATTCAGTGGGTGCAAGCCACACTTAGTTTCAATAGGGCCTCCATTTCTCTTCTCCCGTATTCGGTTTTCTTGTGCCTAACTGCAAGTATAACATTTCGATATAATGTCAAAAAAGGCATATTTCTTAGTTATTTAGCAACTTTGACGAAAATAAGCCATGGATTAGATTTGAATATTCATTTGTTAACAAACCCCATGTGGATAGCAATATTATCTATTGCTTCACAAGTCTTGCCAATGACACATTTTGTGTTGTAGAACATATATATGTATACTTAGCCTATGAAATTTGAACTTGCGACTGACAAAACGCCTGCCGGCGACCAACCCAAGGCGATAGAAAAACTAGTTAAAGGCATTCATGCTGGTATGCGACACCAGACGCTTTTGGGTGTGACTGGTTCTGGAAAAACGTTCACTGGCGCAAATGTTATACAGCAAATTCAAAAACCGACACTCGTTATTGCACACAATAAAACACTCGCCGCACAACTAGCCCAAGAGTATCGCGACTTCTTTCCAAATAATGCCGTCCACTATTTTGTCTCATATTACGACTACTACCAGCCGGAGGCGTACATGCCAGGCTCAGATACGTACATAGAAAAAGAAGCAATGATTAACGAAGAAATTGATCGACTTCGCCATGCCTCCACGCAAGCACTTCTTTCACGACAAGACGTTATTATTGTTGCATCAGTCTCATGCATTTATGGACTTGGTTCTCCCACTGAGTATGCAAAAGTACACAAGAAAATTGAACGGGGCTTTAAAACTTCACGCACCGAGATGCTTCGCACACTCGTCTCAATGTATTTTGAACGTACGAACGCCGACCTTACTCCGGGAACATTTCGAGCGGTCGGCAACACGGTTGAAATCATGCCAACGAACGAACGATCAATCTATCGTCTTAGTTTTGGAGATGATTCAATAAATAGCATTACCAAAATTGATGCGGTGACTCGTGCAATTATTGAAGAGAGTGACGTGTTTTTTCTTTTTCCTGCAAAACATTTCGTAACCCCAGAAACAGAACGAAAGCGCGCAATTGATGATATTAAACTTGAGCTCAAAGACCAACTCATAAAATTTAAGAAAGAAGGGAAGGTTCTCGAATATGAACGTCTCCGTCGCCGCTCTGAACACGATCTTGCACTAATTCGTGAAGTTGGCTATTGCAACGGAATTGAAAACTACTCGCGCCATTTTGATGGACGCATAAAAGGTGAGCCACCATACACGCTCCTCTCATATTTCCCCCATACCAAAGAAGGGAAACCAGACTTCCTTACAATCATAGATGAATCGCACGTTACTATTCCTCAACTTGGCGGCATGTTTGCAGGAGATAAATCAAGAAAAGAAACACTAGTCGAACACGGATTCCGTCTGCCAAGCGCTATCGACAACCGCCCACTTAATTTTAAAGAATTCGAAGAACGTGTCGGGCAATGTGTCTACACCTCAGCAACACCAGGCAAATATGAGTTTGAGCATGCGAAAGACAGCGATGGGCAAATAGTAGAACAAATAATTCGTCCGACTGGACTTATTGATCCTGAGATTGCTATACGTCCAATTACAGAGCGGGGGGCGTACCCGGGACAAGTGAAGGATTTTATAGAAGAATCAATAAAGATCATAAAGGATGGTGGGCGCGTTCTTGTTACGACACTCACTAAACAAATGGCTGAAGACCTTTCGGAATTTCTTACTGAGCGTGGTGTGAAATCGAAATATATTCATAGTGATATCAAAACCATTGAACGTATTCAAATTCTCACAGAATTTAGGAGGGGAATCTTTGACTGCATCGTGGGCGTTAATTTACTTCGTGAAGGGCTCGACTTTCCTGAACTTGTTCTTGTCGCAATTCTCGACGCTGATAAAGCAGGATTCCTCCGCTCAGAAACTTCCCTCATTCAAACCATTGGTCGCGCGGCTCGCAATGTTAATGGAAGAGTAATTTTATACGCAGATGAAATGACCGATTCGATGTCGTATGCACTTAATGAAACTAAGCGCAGACGCGAGATTCAACTCGCACACAATGCAAAGCATGGTATTACTCCTACAACTATTATTAAGGAAATTAAAGATATTTCGGAAGCGCTCATGACTGATCATATGAAGGCAGTCTCTACACTTCTTAAAATCGATTCAACTTTGTATCAAAAAAATCCACGCGGAGTTATGAAAGAAAAACGGGAACAAATGGAAGCGGCAGTGAAAATTCTAGATTTTGAGACTGCTGCTATCTTGCGTGATGAAATACAAGCCCTAGAAGATTTAAAAAAGAAAACAAAAAAATAAAAGTTGTTGACAAAGTACTCTTTAATACATTGTTTGAAAGTACTACAATAGACACATGCCCCACAAGTTGGTTAAAAAAAGTGACGACACAGTACTACTAAAGAGTACTGTTGTGAAACCAATCTCTAAAGAAAAAAAGTCTTTACCTCGTAAAACAACTATTGAAAGTAAAAAACAGAAGAAAACATCTTTAAAAGTTGTTACTAATGTTGATAAGACCGAACACATTTTTATTAAAAATAGTGTCAAAAAGAAACCTGAAAAAAAGGAAGCAGTAATACCGTCATCTAAAATAGTTGATCGCAATGTGCGTGTTGCGCTCCTCTCAGTATTTCGTCTCCGAATGGACCACGCTCATCTCATATCAAACGTCGCACGATACACAGGCACTGCATTTGTCGTTGTGGGAGCCTTTTTTACATTACACAATTTGAATGCAGTTAATTCCTATTTCAATGAATCTATTAGTAGCCAAGCTACAATTGTAGGAAGTACCACTGACTGTATTGCCGGGTCTGTTGATTGTCTTGGTGGGACAGGGACAGGTAGCCAGACTACTGTAGACACAACACCCGATGCTGATTTCAATGTTGAATCTCAATCTAAAATTATTGGAAACACAGTACCCGTAAATGTAACTGTACCTCTCGCTGATTCCGTTGTGCTCATTGCAAAAAATAGTGCTACAAATCAAATGTACACAATGGGTACAATGAATAGAGTAGGCGATATTGCATGGAGAAGTTATTGGCAAACACCCAGTATGCCTGATGGAACATACAGACTTAAAGCTGTAATAACAAATATTTATGGAACGTATTATTTTTTAAGTGCTGATGAATACAGCATTTTAAATTACCCCATTGAAGATATTGTACAGACTACAGACAATACATCGACTTCCAGTGACCAAACTTCAACCACATCGACGCAAACACTTGAACCAGTTTCGACCGCTTCGCTTCGATTAGAGATTGATCCCATACTCAAAGGAACTGAGTATGTGAGGATGTATATTGAAGCTGCATCTTCGGTAAAATTATTTATTCGTCCAAAAAACGCAACTGTTTCTACGTTTACGCAGCTTGGCTCAGCAAATTTTACAGGAAATAACGAATGGAAGTATGTATGGGACACTTTAAAGTTATCGAATGGCTTTTATGAAGTGCGGGCGCAAGGATTACTCTTGGACGGAAAGTCAGTATTAAACACAGTTACAGTAGAAATTGAAAACATAGTAACTGAAACCGATAGCGCAACCACAACAACGGTGGTAAATACAATATCGCTTGAATCTGATGAAAATGTGTTTGAACCTATTATAAAGATCAATATTGCGGGATCAAACCCACTTTCAGGGGCAATTGATGTGTATTTTGATACTCAAAATGCACAGTATGTTGAAGTGTATTCAGTAAGTGAAAGGGCGCTTACCCCACATTTTCTAGGTCTTGCTAGAAAGCAAACTGAAACAGTATGGAAATACCGTTTGGAAACAATAAACATACCAAATGGTTTGTATTCTCTTTTTGCAAAAGTGAGAAATTCATACGGTGACAATAACAGTAGTAAAGTCCCTTTTTCAGTAAAAAATAGTCTTATTGTCGAACAAACCCCAGAACAAAATACATACGTAGAAACACTTAAAACAGTGAGTATAGAAGGTGAAGTTTCAATGTCAGAGCCTCTGCCTCCTCCACCACAATTATTTAGTAAACCTACGCTAAATGAAACTGATGAAGCAGTCTCCTCACCTTCATTTGAAACTGCTGATGGTAATATTCAAAATGAAATTGCTCTGTTACTGAAAGACTTTGGTACAAAAGCAAACACCCTCATGCAGGCATACGGAAGTGCGGTGAGAAGTGGAGACGAAAGTCGTAAAGATGAGATAAAAAACAAAATGGATGCTCTTGAAAATGAGATTATTTCAAAAATTCCACTAACAAGTGACCGCGAAGATATAGAGCGACGTATCAAAGAATACATAGAAAGTATTAACACTGAAATTCGTGAACGTGTTGAGCGAAGCGAGATAATTATTAGAGAGCGCGTAGGGGATGCGGTAACTAAAGATAGCGATAAAGATGGAGTGTCTGACTATGATGAAGTGAGTATATATAGAACTGATCCGCTAAAGGGAGATACTGATGGTGACGGCTTCATTGATGGAGTTGAAATATTAAGCGGTTTTAATCCAACTGATGAAACGAGAGAAGCTAATATTAAATATGAATCACCAAAAGATTCAGGTCTTGTTCGTGAAGACATGTTAACCGTTACATCTATTAGTTCATTATCTGAAACTAATTCTGCTAATGAAAATAATGCAAACCCAGCAATTATCTCAGGCACGGGACTTCCTAATAGTTTCGTGACACTCTATATATTTAGCACACCAATAGTGGTAACGGTAAAGACTGATACACAAGGTAATTGGACATATATATTTGATAAAGAACTTGATGATGGTGCGCATGAAGTGTATGTCGGTATAACAGATAATGCAGGAAAAATAGTTGCAAAAAGTAACCCACTCTCATTTATTAAGACTGCAGAAGCATACTCACCAGTTGGTGAAGACGTTGGAGCAACGGTTATAACTGAGGCAGTATCACCTGCACTTATTAGTGAACGAATGATGCTCGTTATTGGTTCAGTCTGTGTTGTTGCACTTGGACTCGTACTCATACTTCTTGGTTTGCACGCACGAACACGCACAAGACTTCTTGAAGTTGAATAGTCTATATTGTGATGCAACACTTTATTTCCACAATTCATAGTGGACTCAAATATATCGGACAGCATCCGCAGTTATTAATGACAATTGTTCTAATCTTGGTCATTCCAATTGCTTTTCTTGTAAGTGGTCAACAATTTCTGAGTGCCGCACGAGATAACCAAGAACGACTTGAGAAAGATCGAGTTGGAATGATGCATGATCTTTTTGCATCGTTTATGCGGAGTGCACAATTTGAATCCAGTCTAATTCAAATTGAAATTGAGTCACTTTCACAACTTAATCCAGATGTTACTAAATTTATTGTTGCACAAGAGATAGGGAATGAGGTGCACATTATTGCCTCACTCGATAAAGGCAAAATTAATACTGTGGCAGAAGAACCAAACGCTTTTAGAATCGGAAATACAAATCCAAATGAATCAATTATTACCGCATACGCAAACAATGGAGTTCGGTATTGGCAAAGTTTTCGTTTGGTACGCACACCCGCAAGCGATGATTACTATATTTTCATTGAAACATCTCTAGAGCACATTGATAATCTTTTTGCTGCCCGTATCATGACAGCGTATTACTGGCTCATTGGTTTAATTCTCGTCATCATGATGCTGCTTGTACGTCATGTACGCCTTATTGATTACGGCTACCTTTATCGAGAGACAAAGCGTGCTAATGAAATGAAAGATTTGTTCACCAACATGATAGCGCATGAGCTTCGCGCACCTCTTACCGCAATGCGCGGGTATGCAAGTATGATTCGTGAACGAGAAGGTGTGGACCTTGTTTCTAAAGGAAATGCGCTCGAAATCGAAACTGCTGCAGGAAGACTCGTAACCATTGTAAGTGATCTTCTCGATGTGGCACGAATTCAATCCGGCAAACTTACTATAGAAAAATCTGAGGTTCATATTTCAGGACTCATTCGATCTGTAATAAATGCAATGAACGTTACTGCACGAGAAAAGGAGATTCTTCTTGCTGTAGAAGATAAGAGGGGAGACATTAAGATACAAGGAGATGAGAAACGCTTGTATCAAGCACTTACTAATCTCGTAAGTAATGCAATTAAATACACGAAGCAAGGTTCTATAACTGTTCAGCTGGAACAAAAAAACGATCGTGTTGAAATCCGCGTTAAAGATACGGGGATGGGGATTTCATCAGAGCATCAGAAAAACCTTTTTGCTCCGTATTTCCGCATTTCTAGCGAAGAAACGAGTTCTATAGCAGGAACTGGTCTTGGAATGTGGATCACAAAACAACTCATTGAACTAATGGGTGGATCAATCGGTGTAGAATCTATCAAAAATGTGGGTACTCACGTAGTAATAACTCTTCCAATTACGCAAATTGGCACAAAGTAATAAGATACGTATAATGTACCTCTGTATACTCTGCACATCATTGCAGAGCAGCATCTAGTTAATCAACCTTGTGACACCTAAAAAACCAATAAAAAAAGATACTAAAACAGCATGGGAGCGACCTGAAGAAAAGCGGATTGTTATTCGCGGAGCTCGTACGCACAACCTCAAAAATATTGATGTTGAAATGCCTCGAAATAAAATGGTGGTGATTACGGGACTTTCAGGAAGTGGAAAATCTTCACTTGCATTTGACACTATTTTTGCAGAAGGGCAGCGACGGTATATTGAATCTCTTTCTTCGTATGCACGTCAATTTTTAAAGCAGATGCAAAAACCAGATGTAGATGAAATATCTGGTCTTTCACCCGCAATTTCAATTGATCAAAAGTCTGCATCACGAAATCCACGTTCAACTGTTGCAACTATCACAGAAATTTACGATTATCTTCGTATTTTGTATGCACGTATAGGGAGACCTTACTGTCTTGATGTTGACGTCCCCATTGAAAAACTTTCACAAGACGAAATCCTTGGCATTATTATAAAATCGATTGAATCACATGAAATAGAACGCGCAAAGAAAGACAGTACAAATGTACTTGGTGTAGAAGTAAGTGGTGCGCGTGTTTCAATCTTTTCTCCAGTAGTTGTGGGAAGAAAAGGAGAATATTACCAACTTTTATATGATCTGCTTGGAAAAGGATTTGAAACCGTGATGATTGACGGGGAAGTTAAACGACTTCGAGACAAAATTGTTCTGAGCAAAACAAATCGCCATGACATTGATGTGCTTGTCGATGAAATTTATGTAAGTGAATTTAAGGATTCACCAAAAAATGCGCGTGAACGACTTTCTGAAGCGGTTGAACTAGCGCTCAGTGTTTCAAGCGGACTCGTTAAGATTAGAACTCCTCAAGGAACAGAACGCATGTTGTCCGCAAAATTTATTTGCCCGACTGATGGCTCCTCGTTCCCTGAAGTTGAACCTCGCCTTTTTTCATTTAACTCCCCGTATGGTGCTTGCCCTGAGTGTAATGGACTTGGAATGGTAGGGATATTTACTAATGATGAGTGCCCTTCTTGTAAAGGTGCTCGACTTCGGCCTGAAGCGATGCGCGTATTCATTGGAGGTGATGAGAAGTCACTTGGTAAAAATATAGTTGATTTCACTAATATGACGATTGGTGAAGCTGCAGACTTTATTTCGAAACTTAAACTCTCAGAAAAAGATCAAGAAATTGCGTGGCCTGCATTACGTGAAATTATTGAACGACTCGATTTTATGATTAACGTGGGGATTGAGTACCTCACTCTCAATCGTCGTGCAAATACGCTCTCGGGTGGTGAGGCACAACGTATTCGTCTTGCTTCACAGCTTGGTTCAGGCCTTGTAGGTGCAATGTACGTACTCGATGAGCCCACTATCGGACTCCATCAACGTGATAACGATAAGCTCATAAAAACGTTAACCTCACTTCGTGATCTTGGTAATAGCATTATTGTCGTTGAACATGACGAAGATACGATTTTTGCTGCCGATTATCTTATCGATATAGGCCCCGGTGCTGGTATTCATGGAGGAAATGTTGTAGTTGCTGATTATCTTGAACCACTACTTTCTGCAAAGAAAAATGATTCTGGATCACTCACACTCGCGTATCTTCGCGGTGAAACGAAAATTGAGATTCCGCCGGAACGTCGTGAAGGAGAAAAAGGCACTATTAAGATTCGTGGTGGTAAAGCATTCAACATAAAGAATATGAATGTCGACATTCCACTAGGTCGCCTCATTTCAATTACCGGTGTCTCTGGAAGCGGTAAGTCCACATTTATGTATGAGATTCTGCATAAAAATCTACTAGCACGACTTGAAAGAAAGTATCGCACTGCAAAAACTTATAACCTTTCTACAATAACAGGAACTGAGTATCTTGGCCGAGTGGTACTTATAGATCAGTCACCAATTGGACGAACCCCTCGTTCGAATCCAGCAACGTACACGGGAGCGTTCACATTTATCCGTGATCTTTTTGCTGCCACAAGCGAAGCACGTGCACGCGGATGGAAACCCGGCCGTTTTTCATTTAACGTAAAAGGAGGTCGCTGTGAAGCGTGTCAGGGAAATGGCGAAATCGCTGTTGAGATGCATTTCCTTCCCACAGTATTTGTGGAGTGTGATGTCTGCGAAGGGAAGCGCTTTATGAAAGAAACGCTTGAAGTGAGGTACAAGCATAAAAATATTAATGAAGTGCTTCATATGACGATTGAAGAAGCGTATGAATTCTACAAAGATGTACCTTCAATTGAAGAACGTCTTAAGTCGCTCCTTGAAGTAGGACTTGGATATCTGGAGCTCGGACAAAGTGCGACAACCCTCTCAGGAGGAGAAGCACAACGAGTAAAGATTGCGTCAGAGCTTTATCGTCCGCATACACAGAAAACTATCTACCTTCTCGACGAACCAACCATTGGACTTCACTATGAAGACGTAAAAAATCTTATTGAGATTCTTCAACAGCTCGTGAATCGCGGAAATACGGTCATGGTCATTGAGCACAATCTGGATCTCATCAAATGCGCCGATTATATAATTGATATTGGACCGGAAGGAGGGGATAAAGGCGGCAACCTTATTGCAAAGGGTACACCTGAAGAGGTTGCTGAAAATTCTAAATCATATACTGGGCACTATCTCAAGAAGATGCTAAACAAGTAGCATGGACAAATCCTCACTTCAAAAGATAATCCCTGCGGATTCTGGAGTATATTATTTTCTCGGTCCAAAAAAAGAAATTCTCTATATTGGAAAAGCGACATCACTACGATCACGCATTCGAAGTTATTTTGATGCTGCTCTAAGGGACAAACGCAGTCCACTCATAGAAAGCATGGTGCGTGATGCAAAAAGCATTTCGTGGACAGTGACTGACTCAGTGCTCGAGGCAATGCTTCTTGAAGTAAATCTAATACGCACACATAAGCCAAGATGTAACACACGCTCAAAAGACGACAAAAGTTACAATCACCTTGTCATCACAAATGAAGAATTTCCACGCGTGCTCATAGTTCGAGGGAAAGACCTTAATGACATCAATTCAACATCAATACACAAAAATCTGAGCAAGGTTCAACCTTGCTCAGATACATTTATTATTCAAAGTAAAGATTTGCATGAAGAGAGTGAAAAGGAATATTTAAATATTTTTGGTCCTTTTCCAAACGGCACACTTTTTAAAGAAGCGCTTAAGATTATTCGAAAGCTATTTCAGTTCTACGATACAAAAACGGAAGTGACCAGTACGAAGGGTAAACTCGCTAAAGGAAAAATCGATTTCAATAGACAAATTGGTCTTTATCCTGACAACGTTTCAAAACGTGAGTATTCGAGAACAATCAAGCACATTTGTCTTTTATTTAGTGGTGAAAAACATAAAATCATTAGTGATTTAAAGAGAGAAATGGATCGCTATGCACGGCAAGAAAAGTTTGAGGATGCCATGCGTGTGCGGAATAAAATTAGAGCGCTTGAACACATACAAGATGTTTCGCTTATAAAAAACGAACATCGAATGCATTATGATGATCGGACCATTCGCATTGAAGCGTATGACATATCACATTTTGCTGGTGATCATATGGTTGGAGCAATGGTTGTCATAAAGGGTGGAGAAAAAGATACATCAGAGTATCGTAAATTTAAGATAGAAAATTTTACTCGTAGTAATGACACAGGAGCACTTAAAGAAGTCCTTAATCGAAGGCTCGCACATAAGGAGTGGCCATTACCTGGCTTAATAGTTGTTGATGGAAGCACTGCGCAGAAAAATGTAGTTGAGTTATGTTTGAAAAAAGCTTCTGTCGTGGTTCCAGTTGTGGGTGTGGTGAAGGATGAACACCATAAGCCAAAACGAATCATAGGATCAAAAAAGCTGATTGATGAACACAAAGCAGCTATTCTTCTTGCAAATTCAGAGGCACATCGATTTGCAATTACGTACCACAAATTGAAAAGGCGCGTTATAAATTGAAACAATGAGCATTTAGCACTAGTTAGATATACATATGAAGATTGGTTTTGTTGGCAAGGTGAGAAGCGAACACCTGGAGCTTCGCAAGAGGTCGTCGATAGTTTGTGAGAGCAAACTATCATACGACCTGAACAGCGTCTGTAAGACGGGAGCTAACTTTGATTTTCCAATATGACAATCGGATTCATCGGACAGGGTTGGATTGGAAAGCACTATGCTGATGACTTTGAGCAAAGAGGCTTTGATGTCGTGCGCTATGCCATTGAAACGCCATATGTTGATAATAAATCACACATAGCATTTTGTGACATAGTATTTATTGCAGTACCTACGCCAACTACGGAAATGGGGTTTGACGACTCGATTGTACAAAAGGTTCTTCCACTCGTAGGTGATGGTAATATTGCCGTAATCAAATCAACTATTGTACCGGGAACAACAGAAAAATTTCAAAAACTTTTTCCGAATATATTTGTACTCCACAGTCCTGAGTTTCTAGTAGAATCCACAGCTGCATTTGATGCAGCTCATCCCAACCGTAACATTGTCGGTATCCCAGTAGAGAATGCACAATTTCGTGAAAAAGGTGAACAGGTGCTTTCTGTACTTCCTCACGCTCCCTATCACGCAATAATGAATTCTCGTGATGCGGAATTTGTGAAGTATGCGGGTAACTGCTTTCTTTTCACAAAAGTTATGTATATGAATATGCTTTTTGATTTGGTTGGTGCTATGGAGGGTAACTGGGAGTCAATAAAGGAAGCAATCGGAAACGATCCAAGAATTGGTATGAGCCATTTAGAACCCGTACATAAAGGTGGTCGTGGGGCGGGAGGGCATTGTTTTATTAAAGATTTCGAAACATATCGTCGAATGTATATGACTCTTGTTAAAGATTCATACGGAAATGCAATTCTTGAAGCACAGGCATTTAAAAATATTCAACTTCTTGCTGCAAGTAATAAAGATATTGAATTACTTGAAGGTGTATACGGTGACCTGAGTAAGTATCATACTCCACTAAAACAGCATGCTACACTAGATAAATGAGCAGAACTCGCGTTGGAGTAATTAGAGGTGGCCCAAGTGAGGAATTTGATATTTCCTTAAAAACAGGCGCAAATGTTCTCGAAGCTATAGATACGAATGTATTTGAACCATTCGATATTGTTGTCTCCAAATCGGGTGAGTGGCTTCTTAATGGGAGATCACGTTATCCGGAACACATCATTCCGACGTTCGATGTCTTTTTTATTGCACTCCATGGCACCTATGGTGAAGATGGAACAGTACAGCGCCTTCTTGATAGATATAATATTCCATATACAGGTAGTAAGGCGTATGCATCTAAGATAGCAATGCATAAAATTCTAGCAAAAGAATATGTTGCACCTTTAGGAATTAAAGTACCTCGTCATTTACGAATTTCATCAGAAGATATTGATAGAATTCATACACATGTATCCACAATCAGATCTCTCTTTGGTCCAGAATATTTTATTAAACCCGTATCATCGGGTTCATCTAAGGGAATTCAGCTTGTAACAAATCATCTCATGCTTCAAAAACAAATTGAATCCGCGCTCAATGACTACGATGAAATTTTAGTTGAAGAACGTATACATGGTAGGGAAGTAACGTGTGGAGTAATAGAACGATTTCGTGGTGAAGACCTCTATGCACTACCACCGGTAGAAATAATTCCACCTGTTGAATCTCCTTTTTTTGACTACGATGCAAAATATAGCGGCTTAACAAGAGAGATATGCCCTGCGCAACTTACATTTGAAGAGAAGTGTGAGATAGAATCTGCATCAAAAGATATTCATTCTGGTCTGCATCTTTCCCAATATTCACGTTCTGACTTTATTCTTGCAAACGGTGAATTATATTTTTTAGAAGTTAACACTTTACCAGGACTTACCAAAGAATCACTTTTACCTAAAAGTATAGAGGCAGTGGGGGCGAGCCATACAGAATTCGTTACTCATTTACTTAATGATGCCCAAAATTTAATATACGCGTGATACACTATTTTAAATATGAAAGCGCAAACAAAACAACTTACGACTAAGCAAATCGAGAAGAAATTTTCTCAAATTTCTGATTGGCACCTTAATAAAAAATTTACTGAAATATCGAAGGTTTACACATTTACTTCGTATCTTTCAGGGTTAGCGTTTATTGCAAAAATTGCAGTTCATGCAGAACTTCTTAATCATCACCCGACCGCAGAGCTTTCATACGGGAAAGTTCTTGTGACGCTTTCGACTCATGATATTAAGGGTCTTACAGACAAGGATTTTGAATTGGCAAAGCGTATTGACGGTTTGCGTGTGAGTTAGCTAAAAAGAAAAACCCACCAAATAGTATTAGTGGGTTTTTCTTTTTAGTCGGGCTGCCGAGTGAGAAGCGAACACTTTGAGCTTCGTAAGACCTTGAGCACACCTCTGCGAAAGGTGTACCGCGCCTGTAAGGCGGCGAATGGGTCTACATCGACAGTGTCCCAACACTGTCGGATAAAGTCATTGTCGGAGTGCCGGGAATCGAACCCGGTCTACATCCACCCCATGGACGCGTACTACCGGTATACTACACCCCGACAATGACTTTATCCCCAGCATGGACGCGTACTACCGGTATACTACAGCCCGATGAACGAGAGTTGTAGTGTAACAAAGCTTCTACTTTATTACACTATTGCGAGCGAGGAGAAATTGTAAAAATCCTACCCAGTTAGAAATACACCAAATGGATCATAAAGCTTGCTTTCATTACTGCATGGATCCGACAGACTTGAATCTTACAGATTCTGTACACCTTGCGAGTATTTTGTTTCGCGAGCTCACAAAAATAACGCGCAAGGTTTTCAATTCCTGACACAAGCAATTTTGTATTGCTTGCTTCGGATCCACATAGCAATATACAAAAAAGACTGTCCCATGGCAGTCTTTATGGCTCTTTAATTGCAATGTGGACCCGACAGGAATTGAACATTACATGTTCGGTACACTTTTCGCAGCAATTGCTCAAAGTTTTCAATTCCCCCGACCCCTTCCAATAAAAAATACCGGAAAGAATCCGGTATTTTTTATTGGTGGTGTTTGTTTGAAAAAGTTAGAACCCATTTCGAGCAGAACCCTGACTGACTTCGCACGCGCGGAGCGGGTGGTGGCTTGAAACTGCATCGCACGCTCTGATTGCGTGGTGATGCGATACAATGCGCCTCGGACACGCTCGTGGACTCGCGTGTGCAAAAACCAAAAAATTTCCTTGCATTTTCCTCGCGTCTCCTCCCCCCACCCCTCCACCGCGAAGCGGAAAAAGAAATGGAAAGGAAATTTTTGGTTTT
>JAYSTK010000182.1:0-2489 GCA_043719825.1 Candidatus Kaiserbacteria bacterium
AAGTAGTTTCGTAAACTCATCTTCGGTACTGTCGGTGAGTGTGAACATGATAGTACGCAGAGCTTGACCAGCCAATGTCTCTGGTTTTCTGGTGAGATACTTCGTCACCGTCTTCATTTGGTGGAAGTGACATGTCTGTACGGGTATATCGTTAAACACTGTGGCTAAGCCACGGCGTCCATCGATAACTGCAGCAATGAACGTCCAACCACGTTCCTCCAAGATCTTTCTTCCGTAATAGTAGTGAGCCATGAGTTCTGAAGACACTTCATTCCACCAAATATTTTGTCTGAGATTCCATGATCTGAATACACAGACACCATACCCTCTACCCCAGAAGGTAGTATCAGCGACTATAACGGTTGGTTGTGGTGTGAGTGTGTCTAGTCTCTGTACCGTGTGTGCATCAAGCTGTTTTCGTATCCAGATGTGACTCTTGCCATACGTATCAGCAAGTTCTGTGAGGGTCTGTTTCTTGTGTGTGTATGCATGCCAGAGTTCCTCTGTTATTCCTGTGTCTCTCTTTTTATATTGAAATCGATGTCCGCAAGAACTGCATTTATACCGTTGACGACCGCTTTGTTGTCCGTCTTTGTGTACGGAGGATACACCACATTTCAGACACTTTTTCTTGTTTTTTTAAATGCATACGGAACTTTTAACTCATCTAGCTATTGATAGAGCCGTACTATAGCAGAAATAACACCTAGAAAGTTTCTTTAACCCGCTTTTTTAGAGACAAGCACTTTTCGTACATCAACGGGTACGTTGTGCACTACACCGTTAGAAATCTTAATTGCAGTCATGCAATTATTCTATCAAACGCACAAAGTTTGAATTATGTTTTTACTTAGCCTGCTGTTTGAGTTCTAACAACCGTTTCAATAATCCAACTAATTCCGTAAGTAACTTAATGCGCACTTTCATCTGTGCAGTACTATCTGCAACCAACACCACAGTTGGAACACACGCTCGCCATGGAGTTGTTCCTGATTGTTCATGCACATACCGTGCGTATCCCAAATTCCCTTCAACCGTTTTTAAATCAAATCCGAGTTTGAGGGCAGTTGTCGCATGGATACTTTCAAAGAACTGGAAAATACCAATCATCCCTCCTCCACTACCCCCGCGCAACACAGTTCCACTGTCGGTGAATTGCCGAAACTTAGATTCACACTGTGCAATTTCTATCATCACGGGAATATCAGCAAAGTATTCACGTACTCGCTTTTCAACAGATGCCGAAGTAGGAGTTGACGTCGCTACACTTGAAGTGGCCACCGTTTGCTTTTGTGCAGCCAAAACGGGCGCTATCTGCGCACAAAAGAAACCGATGAAAAGTAACACTCCCCCGCCGATGATTTTATACATAACGCTTAGTATAGCATTGTACTTAACTGAAAAGTGTCCAACAAAAAATGACGTATGTAAATAATCTCTATTGCCTTGGTATACTTACAACAAACATACTCTCACATGGATTTCCCCATTTTTTATGAACTCTCTTTGTATGCATTCCTTACGCAAGCCATCGGCTTTCTTGCCTTCTTTGTAGGAGTCTATGCATTTACGAAAAAAAGCGATCGGAAACTTCGCTTATGGCAAGCGGTGCAGTGTTTTCTGCTTTCGTTGCACTTCTATCTTCTTGGTGCACAATCTGCTTCAGGAGTTACACTTCTTGCAGGTATTCGAAATGTAATTGCACTCCATAAACACAGTAAGGCTATTGGTATTATCTTTTTATTCCTCTACATAGTTGTTGGGATAGTGCGGTACCAAACTCCTGTAGACATACTCCCCATTTGCTCAGCAATTTTAGGAACCATTGCAATCTTTTATCTCTCGGGAATCAAGATGCGAATATTCTTGATGGCAGGGACATTCCTCTGGATCATACATAATGCGATTGTATTTTCTGTTGGTCCATTTTTCATGGAGCTAATTATTTTTTTCGTCACCGCATATACAACATACACACTATGGAAATCTTCCAAAAATGTACTCAAAATTGAGATGGTGGATTCCAACTCAAACAAGAGATAAGATCAACTACCCCGCAGCAGAGCTGCGAAGTATGCACGGTCACTCGTAGCCCTCTAGCAAGGACAACTGTCGACGGTGTATCTGTGTATACTGCATACCTTGATTCTGTACGTAGTTTGAGATTATTTTCTCATTACCATACTGACCTACAGTGTTTATATAAAAAGCTCGTGTCCAGAACTTACCTCCCCAGAGCATCTGTTTCACCTCAGGGTGTCGTTTAAATATTTCTTTGGCAGTAATACTCTTTGTTGTTTGGACAAAACTACTTGGAGCTATAGCAGGTACACACTGGATTAAAAAATGGACATGATCTTCGTCAGTTCCTATTTCAATATATCCAATTTCGTAACGCTCTTCTATTTCAAGACAGATATTTTTTAACCCAGTCTCTACCTCTTTGGTGAATACCTTCCTACGATATTTCACAGGACAGACTAGATGGT
>JAYSTK010000183.1:0-18824 GCA_043719825.1 Candidatus Kaiserbacteria bacterium
GCACACGAGCACAACAAAAACAGCAATTCCTAGGAATTGCTGTTTTTGTTGTAGAGACAGAAAGGCTTCTGTCTCGGCTCGTGTGCAAGGCGCAGTGATGTTTTGCCGATTCAGTGAGGCAAAACCGCGAGCCGGGGTCGAGAGTGCTTAGTGTTTTGAAGCGTAGCGAACGAAAGACTTAGCAACACGTGACCACAATGCACTTTTGCGAACGTAGTGAATTAGGGACCTGACGCCGCAAGCGAATGCGGACGCCCAGTCTTCCCCACCCTAAAACCGAACTGATGGAGTAGTATATAATATACTTATACTATAATGAGTAAAAAAGTTGAAAAAACACAAGCGATAGAGCTCCGTAAGCGCGGCTTTTCATATCAAGAGATTGCCAAGTATACAAATGTTTCGGTGAGTACCGTATCAGCCTGGCTTTCGAGTGAGAAATGGTCACAAAAAATAACAGAAGACAATCAAAAACGCGCAAGCAAGGAGAATAGTAAGCGCATTTCCTTACTCAATAAAGCCCGTGGGAATCAATACAAAAAGCTTTACGCTGAAGCAGAACGTTCTGCCATTACTGAATACAAACACTACAAAACCAATCCCCTTTTTATTGCAGGGCTCATGCTTTATCTTGGTGAGGGTGATACTGGCGACTCTCGACTTATACGTCTAGCAAACATAAAAATTGACATCCACCGTATATTTATTGCCTTTCTAGAATTATTTTTAGGTGTTCCACGTGAAAAGATTCGTTTTTGGGTACTTCTCTACCCCGACCTCGATCCTGAGAAGTGTTCAAGCGTATGGTCAAAATCACTTAAGCTTCCTTTGTCTCAGTTCCATAAATATCAAGTATTACAAGGAAAAAGCACAAAACGCGTATTGCAGTATGGTGTTGGAAATACTATAATCGGTAGCGCTGTAATGAAGAAAAAGCTCATGAAATGGATTGAGCTTGCACTTGCAGATTTAAAGTAATTGAATAATGCGGCCATGGTTAAGTGGTATAACGAGTCCTTGCCAAGGATTAGTCGGGGTTTCGATTACCCCTGGCCGCACAAAATAAAAGTCCCCGTTTGGGGATTTTATGACTGCGGCCAGGAGAAAGGTGTCTGCACACCTTTTGAGGTAATCGAAACCGCCGGAACGTTGTGAGTTTACGAACCAGTGAGGCGTGACCCGCGGCACTTATGAGCGAAGCGAATTAGTGACCGTCAGGTTTCGATTACCCTTGGCCGCACCATAAGAAAAACCCGTATTCATTTACGGGTTTTTCTTATGGCTGCGTTGGGTAATCGAAAAGGCTTTTGAGCTAGATTGCGAGTTTATGAAGCAACTCTAGCCAAAAGGCGTACTGCGGCAGTAGGCCGGCAATTACCCCTGGCCGCACCAAACGTCAAGAAAAGCGTCCCCTACGGACGCTTTTCTTGTTTTGTGAACCGGAGCGATGTGACCAGAAAATAACGAGACAAGCGACTATATTTTCTGAGTCTGTCATAAAATCCTATACAAAATTGATTTTCAGACGAAGCGATTCCACATGCCGAAACCGCGAGGTCAGGCAGGAGGTTCTTAGCGAGTGTAACGAGCTTAGAAACCTGACGCCAAATAAAAATAATTTGGTCAAAACCAAAAGGCGTACTGCGGCAGTAGGCCGGCAATTACCCCTGGCCGTACATAAAATTCAAGATTTTGCCTCGATCTTGTAACTTGTAACAGCATTCACCAAACGATAAAGGACAAATTTTGTTTTAAAAGACAGAGGGGATCAGCAAGTAGAGAACTGTTGAAAACTAAGTGTATATGTGTATAAAGGACATAGAGTAAAAATATTTTGTCCTTAAAAAATGGCTTATAATATAGAATGAGCATCTGAATTCAGCTTCCGATGAACTTTTGTAAGTGCCACGTGAAACATTGAAAATAGCTAGTTTATGGTGTTTCATATGAAACATGGCAAAGCATAATGAAATTGGAAGGATGGGAGAAGGTATAGCTGCTAAATGGCTCCTTTCGAAGCAATTCCATATTATTGAACTAAACTATTTAAAAAAATGGGGTGAAATTGATATCGTTGCACGTGAAACATCAGGGATAATACACTTTGTTGAAGTAAAGACTGTTTCATATGAAACAAAGCAAAGTCTTGAATATGCAGTTTCACATGAAACTTGGCGGCCTGAGGAGAATGTTCATCGTAACAAGATCGACCGGTTCAAAAGAGCAATCCAAACATGGATTGCTGAAAATAAGTACGATAAAGATTGGCAAACTGACATAATTACCCTGCGACTTGTTCCTCGTGAAAAAATTGCCCGAATTAAATTTATTGAAAACATAATACTGGATTAAGGAATTTGTATAGAATTGTGTACCATGTGAAACATAATTTGGGATATTTAAAATAAAACCACGATGTTTCTTGTGAAACATCGTGGTTTTATTTTAGTATTTTGTCGAGGAGCCGGTAATCTTTCATTACATGAACGGTTCAGGTTGTATGAAAATTTCTTTCTCTGTCAAAATTGTCGACAACCTTTTCGATTCCCTTAACGACAAAATACTAAAATACCATTCAAAAAGACTGGCATTTTAGTATTTGTCGGGGAGCCGGGAATCGAACCCGGACCACACTTTTCTTCGAAAACCGCATCAATCTCCCAGATTGTCGGTTCATTTTGGTGTCTTTGTCCTAGTCTGGGTCGGGGAGCCGGGAATCGAACCCGGACCACACGGTCCCAAACCGCGTACACTACCACTATGCTACACCCCGAGTGAGAAAATAAGCACAAATGAAATTTGTATTTAAGTTTCGAACTCGGGGGTGAAAGCTATTGCTTACACCCCGACCCAGACAGGGACGAAATCTAGAACCAAGACACCAAAATGAACCCCAAACTGCATACACTCCCACTATGCACACCCCAGATTGTTCACATTTGTGGTTTATATGTAGTGCATACAAACCACGTATTCCATACGAAGCATTGAAATACAGAATGGATTTCTCACATTAGGTAAAATCAGATAACTTCGTGTTCACGATAATACCACCTCGTTAGGTAAAACGCGAGAATATATATGGGAAATGATATACTTGGTATATATGGAACGCCATGAATCACATCAAAAAATACAAGAAGTTGAAAGTTCACCTTCAACTGTGTTCGGACGTGAATTAATACCTACTGATGCGGCTACAGAGGCTCAGATAGCCCTTATGAGGACAATGGCAGGTGAATCGGTATGGGATGTATTATCTGAAAGTGAACGAGATGAACATGCAATGGATTGGATGGAACGATACGTACTCGGGGACTTCAATGCATTCGCTGAATATTGCAATGCGCATGCAAGTGATTCAGATTTTATGAATCGA
Organism: Candidatus Kaiserbacteria bacterium; assembly: GCA_043719825.1. Lineage (GTDB taxonomy): Bacteria > Patescibacteriota > Minisyncoccia > Phycocordibacterales > UBA918 > Damh-18. The sequence goes on from JAYSTK010000183.1 coordinate 3,380, forward strand.
GCTATTCAAAAAAGCCTAAACGAAGACGATTTTTCTAGTATGCAAGCGTTTATCGAGGAATCGCCAAAAGGAGGGAAGTTTATTATAAAACATTAAATTCCCATAATTTCACCACTGTTTTCTTAGCTTTTATTAAATGGATATGAAAGAAGTCGGCATTTTGACCGTCTTCGCTTATAATGGTTTCCACATGGCTAAAAAGGATAACAACCCCGCCGAAGCGTCGGGAAGTGACTCTCGACTAGGAAATCCAGAAGAACGCTTTTTAAAAGCGTTCGATGAGTATGCTGATGCGCTGTTTCGCCATGCAGTGTACCGTCTCTCTGATCGTGAACGTGCGATAGAGGTAGTGCACGATACCTATACAAAGGTGTGGGGGTATGTCCGTAGTGGGCATGAGATAGAGACGTATAAGTCGTTCCTATACAAAGTAATCAACAATCTCATTATCGACGAATACCGTCGTCGAAAGGAATTTTCCTTAGATGGAATTCTGGCTGGAGAGGGGATAGATGAAGGAACATTCCCTGAACTTAACACGGGTAATGCTGACGAAATTACATTTTCTCTTGATGCGAAACAAGCACTCGAGCTTCTCGGAGAATTACCACCCGTGTACCGCGAGGTTATGACTCTTCGCTTCGTTGACGGACTCGGTCCGAAGGAAATAAGTGAGCTCATAGAGGAAACTGAAAATGTGGTATCGGTGCGTTTACACCGAGCCCTCAAATTTCTAAAAGAAAAAATTACGGAGAGGGAAGAACGCATACAGAAGAATCGCATGAAAAAGTAGGTATGAAGACATTTGAATCAGAAATAAAAAAATACGCTGATAAAACCAAACTCAAGGCAATTGAGCGCGAAGCCATTCGTGAACGGGTGCTTTCGTATATGGAGTATCATCCTCTTCCCAAAAAGCATGCTGCAATTTCGTCCCCGTCACTTTTGCGTACAAAAGAATTTATATATTTTCCACAGACGTCGTTTCGCGTTAAGTTTTTTGCGATAACCTTTGCGCTTGTATTTGTTATTGGAGTTCCTCTTGCTGCTGAACGGTCAGTTCCCGGAGATGTTTTATATTTGGTTAAGACCGGCGTAAACGAAGGAATTCGAACACAACTTGCAACTTCACCCTATGAGAAAGTTGCTCTCGAAACAAAACTCATGGAACGACGCATTGGCGAAGCGCGTCTCCTCGCAAGCGAGGGGAAACTTACAGAGGAAGTGGAAGCGCAAATTGTTGTTACCGTGAGAGAACATGCGAATGCAGTACAGAGCGGACTAGCAGAAATACGTGAAGGAAATGCTGACGAAGGAGCGCTTGCTGAAATCGTGTTTAATTCCGCTCTTGAAGTGCAGTCAGCGGTGCTGAATGAAAGTGGAAAGATAATCGACTCCTCTTCAGTCGAGGGAATTATTGATGCGGTGAATACGGTGCGTGATGAGGTGGCAGCGGAGACACACCCTACTGCACCATCATTTGATGGGCTTATTGCACGTATCGAAATCGAAACTACTCGTGCATACGAACTCTCTCAAACAATAAAACAATCCGCAACTGATCAAGAAATAAAAAATATTGAACGCAGACTTTCCGACATAGAAAGAAAAATTACTCGTGCGAAAGAATTAAAAAGCACTGATGAGACCGATGCGGTGAACGATCTTGTTTCAGGTCTCGGACTCATTCAAAAACTCATAGCGTTCATGACTGACATTGATATTCGAGAAACCGTCGCACTCGAGACTTTGGTACCTGTTGATTTGACCAAAGAGGAACGTCTTGCGGTGGTTCAAAAAATATTAGATGACGTCCGTGCGCTCAATGTGCGTGTAGAGGAAGTTGTACCATCACTTCTTGATGAAAAAATGATCGAGAAAATTGAAACGAGTCTTGCAGAACTTTCTCTTCTTGTTATTGAAACTGAAAGAGCAATTCGCGAAGGGGATATTGATACTGCAGAAAGTACCAGTGCAACTGCACGAGCACTTATTGAAGATATTCATACCATTACGCTTCCAAAGGAAGTAGAAATTCCTAACCCGCTTGAGAATATAGTTTCAAGTACTACACCCACTTCGACAAATGTCTCTACAACGATGCTAAACTCAAGCACTACAACGGATGGCGCCACCACATCGCTTCCCACTGATGAAGAAATTTCTACTCAATCCGGGAACGAATAGTAAATCAAAAAGGACGCTTACAATAATCCCAGAAGTGGATCGTTATTCCGCAAAAATTATCTCAGTTCAAATTCGAGTAGCTTGGCGAGGAATGGTGCGAGTGCTTTTTTAAAAACAGCGCCACGGAACATAAGGTCTCCGTGAGTATTTTCAAGTAGGGTAAATCCCGTTTCCTCTTGTATTGATCGATTGACATACGAAAGGCTCAGAGCGCGAAGACTTCTCGCGCCGTCAAGGCGCTCATCGCCTTTTGTCACAATAAGACCGATGGCACCCTTTTGAGGAATAACAATAGGTCCTCCGGAAGCCCCTTGTTCACCAACCGCTGATGAAGATACCGTAAATATATCGGCGTAGTTACTTCCGAATGTATACAGTTCAGTGATATTCGTCGAGGCAATTTGGGGGACGAGTAATGCCTTTGCGCCCCTTTGCATAAGTGCTGACGCGGGATAGCCCGCAGTGAATACAGAGGTGCCCGTAAGATTTTTTGAAAGAAACGCAGTATCAATTGGAATACTGGGATACGAAGAGGGGAGTGATTCGTCTTGAAGAGCTTTACTCACGTAGAGAAGCGCGTAATCATATTCTCCCGTACCCTTAGGCATCTCTTCAGTGATGAGGTGTGCATTGCGCGTGATCCAAGAAGGTGAAATAAAAAGAAGCTCAGCGAAATAACGAGGGGATGCAGGATTCCCCGTTCTTATGACGCACTCAGTTTCTTTTATTGCATCCTTGATCTCTTGTAAAAGTAAAAATTGAGCGACATGAGCATTGGTGAGAATCACTCCATTTTTGTTAATAAAAAATCCAGTTCCCGTAGTGGTTTTTGTATAGGTGTCTGTTGAAAAGTGACAAAAAATATTCACCAGAGAATGTATGATTTCCTCTTCTGAAGAGAGAGGGGTCTCGGTAGCTCCGAGTATTGCAGCGTTCTGTTTTGCTTCTAACGCAGCTTCCTGAAAAGAGATATCGCTTTTAAGAATTTTTGCAGTGCCCCCGATGCCCGCATACATCTTTGAAAGTAACGACAGTTCTGTACTGGGTTCAGCAAGTCTGTGTTCCTCCACCTTCTCCGTGGTGATTGGAGGTAACAAACTGTTTTCAATCTTTAGAGCAAGAATGTTTGTAAAGGAAAGGTAGGAAAGAAGAATGCTACTCACAATTGTTCCTAAAGCCTCGAAAATGAACATGTAAATGAAATTGTAACATGGGGTTTAATACAGAATCCGGATGTGCTATGATCGTGCGGATAACCAGAGAATATGATTCTGGTTAAAAATGCACGACGAGGAGCATTATGGGTGTATCTGTGGATACAACCGCTTCGCTCGCAGATATGATGAAAAAGGAAGCAGAGCTTCTGTAAACGTAGCGCTGTTCTAAATAAAAACATGTTTTTATTTAGAACAGCGCTACGTTTACTCACCACTTTTTCATCACCCTACTCGCTCGCGGGTGTAGTTTAGTGGTAAAACGACTGCCTTCCAAGCAGTAGTTGGGGGTTCGATTCCTCTCGCCCGCACATTATATAAAAAACCGCCATGAGGCGGTTTTTTATATAATGTGCGGGCGAAGTACGATGCAAAGGCATCGTACGTGAGGAATCGAAGACCTTGCGAGATATCTTTGTGAGTGAAACGAAGTAAAGTATCCGCAAGGTGTACTGAAGCTGTAAGCTTCGATTCCTAGAATCGAAAGACGGAGCCGGTACACAAGACGACCAGAGGGAGTGCTTGTCGGCGAGTCAGGGCAGGAGCCACTTAGTATTTTGAGCTCGTGAGAAATACTTAGTGAGCTGCGCCGATTCCTCTCGCCCATGACTACTCAAAATAACTCGTGACCAACTTCTCTTCCCTTAAAAGTTAAGCACCTCTTCGCCTTATTGTTTTCTAGAGACAGGCGTATAGTAAATACGTCTCTACTTCATAAGGAGTATGTGATGAGGCATTCATGGGAAGGTAATCTTACGCTGAAGACGTCACGTCCAGGCGCAACGGTGCGGTGTTCGCAACTCCCCGGAGAGCGTTTTAAAGAATTCTGGGACAGGATGCTTAAATTACAAGCACTGCACTTCATACCGAAAGTGGGAGAGCGTTACTTGGTGCGAGCTAATGTGCTTGCTCCACATGGTTTTGACCCCCGTTTCAAGTGGGGTCTTCTCCTTAGTAAATGGCCTGATAACACACCTCAAAAAAATAGCATTTTAAAGCTCAATGGAAATATAGATTTAGAACCTTATTTCCCCTTAACGTGTTTTGATTTTGTGGCTTAAGCCGTCTTTGAGACGGCTTTTTTCTTTAGGCACGATTGACATATTAAAATTTCATAGTATCGTTCATTTAGAACTGTACGCGTTAGCCGTTTGCTAACAAACTAGGAAAAGAAATGTGCACCGTATATGCGCAAGCTCATAAGGTACTCAGACAAAAGAAATCTGACCTTGAAAAAGAACTAGCATCCCTAAGTTTTTTTGACTTCAAAAAGCGGCGCATGTTGAAAGTGAGACTTCTCTGTAATAGCAAACGTTTTGATGAACTGAGGAGTGAGTTTTACTCCATCTATCCTTTACCGGACCGCGAGTATCTTCAGTTACAAGAAAAGTACCATGAGCGCAAGCATGCACACATCATCCATGAACTGACCAAGGACAAAGGAGAATAAGCCGTGTTGACCATATATAACGAATCCAAGCGACGTCTGCAAAAGATCATTGCGGATCTTGGATCCCAACTGAGATCATGTGAAAGCACTTCATGCGGAGAAAAGCTCATCTCCCAAAGAGAAAACTACAAGGCGGAGCTTAAGAGGCTCGAAGATGATTGGCAGATTACGACATCCGAAGGAAGAGAGCAATTACTCCTTTTGGGGAAACCGTATACGAAGGGAGATGACGACGACGAAAACATCGTCAACTGTCTCACTTCGAATGCACATGTCTAAATTGCTCAAAGACCTCGGCAAACCACCGAGGTCTTCATTTTATTTATACACAACACAAAAACCCCTCGCGTGGGGTTTTTGTTGTGGTGAGACATAGAATTAAACATTCTACTCTCGATAGCGTTGACTTGGTGTACATGAACCAAGGTAATACCTCCGCTACTTAAATACTGTAGCATGCTACTTCATGAAAAATAAGTGTGGATATACTGTGCATAAAAAACACGCGGTCCATACGGCCCGCGTGTTTTTTATAAGGAGAAAATCCTCTTATGTAGTGCGGATTATTTCACTGCATCCTTAAGTGCTTTTGCAGCGCGGAACTTTGGTACGCGCATAGCAGGAATATCAATAGATTCGCCAGTGCGTGGATTGCGACCAGTGCGTGCGTTTCGAGTCTTTGTAGCAAAGATACCAAGACCTGCAACTGATACTTCTTTACCTTTCTTAAGTGAGTCAGTAACGCAGTCGATGACTGCTTCTACTGCGCGCTCTGCGTCTGCGCGAGTGCCGCCAACAACTTCGTGAACCTTATCGATGATATCTGCCTTATTCATATATTTTTGAACTAGTGGCTTTTTTTGATAAACGTGCGTGAGCACTGATGCCTGAATGGCTGGGAATAATTATATAGTACGCGGGTTTCTACGCAATACTCTAGAAGAGTACGAATAACTGTGCTGTAATTTATCGTGCGATTTCAATTGCGCGTGATTCTCGAATGACGTTCACTTTAATTTCTCCAGGATAACGAAGTTTTGTTTCTATCTCATGCGCAATTTCACGTGCAAGATTGTGTGCTTCGAGATCAGTAATTTTTTCGGGATTAACAATGATTCTTAGCTCGCGTCCTGCTTGAATTGCAAAGGCTTTTTCTACTCCTTTCTTCGAAGTTGCAATATCTTCTAGTTCACCGAGTCGTTTAATGTAATTTTCAATTGAATCCCTACGTGCTCCGGGACGGCCTGCTGAGATGGCGTCAGAAACCTGCACAACGATAGATTCTGGCGTATCATATGGGTATTCTTCGTGATGTGCACGCATTGCAACGATGACCCGCTGGTCGACATCATACTTTTCTAGAATCCGGATACCGATTTCGACATGTGTCCCCTGAACTTCTTGACTCACCGTTTTACCAATATCATGGAGGAGAGCTCCTGCTCGAGAGACTGCTACATCAGCACCTACTTCCTCCGCAATAATTGCTGCAATGTGCGCCATTTCAACGGAATGCCATAGTACATTTTGACCATAGCTCGTGCGGAAATGGAGTCTTCCAAGAATCTTTATGAGATCAGGATGCAGGTTAGGAACACCCGCTTCGTATGCTGCTTTTTCACCCATTTTACGAACAATTGTCCCCACCTCTCCCCGAGCTTTTTCTACTACTTCCTCTATTTTTGCAGGTTGTATGCGACCGTCCGACAGTAATACTTCGAGAGCAACTCGTGCAATTTCACGTCGTACGGGATCAAATGAGGAAAGTGTGAGGTGACCTGGTGTGTCATCAATGAGTACATCAACACCCGTAGCACGTTCAAATGCGCGAACATTCCGCCCTTCCTTTCCAATAATTTTCCCCTTAATATCTTCATTCGGAAGTTCAACAATCGAACTCATGATGTCAACACGGAGCGTGTTGCCAATTCGGTGAATTGCGCTCGTGAGAATATTTTTAGCCTCATCATCGTACTGTTCTTCACCACGAATACGAAGTTTTTGAATACGACTTAACAGATCTTCCTCTTGTTCTTTCTCGACTGTTTTTATGAGAATAGCATGGGCTTCTTCTTTAGTGAGTGCGGCAGCTTTTTGTATTTCTTGTGCGATTGAGGCTTCTCGTTCATTGAGCTGGTCCTTAATACTTTTTATTTGCTCGATCTTGTCACGAACATTTTCTTTTTCTGAATCGAGCGCTATTTGACGCTCATCAAGGAGCTCCTCTTTTTTGATAAGACGAGCCTCTGTTTTTTCGATCTTTTCTGCATGTACTTCAAATTCCTGTTTTTTCTCTCGTTCGAGGGTTTCTGCTTTTGACTCGGCCTTTTCAACTATTTTAAGAGCTTTTTCTTCCGCTTCGAGTACTCGCTCTTTAATTGCGTGTTCAAGGGACTGCTTCTTGCTGAGTGCATAGATATAGCGAAGGTAGTAGCCGAGTACAATGCCGATGACCCCTCCTGCGATAATGGCAAGTAGTATGGTGCTTTGCATAAATTTTGTGAAAGTTTTCGAACGGTCTATTTCATGCCTGTAGTATTGAAATTCTGTTGATTGAGGGAGGGCAGAAAGTAAAGCCGAATGAGCTTATCGTTCATTAATTCGACCTGCTCAGCGTACCAAATGAAGAGACGAGTGTCTATTTAAAATACCCTGAACCCGCGAAGCGGGTTCAGGGTATTTATGTCAAAATTACAAACTATTTTTACTAGAGACTATTTCAAAAAAGTATCAACAAGCGTCAAGTTGCTAGGTAAAATGTGCACTTCATGCAAATTTTACCTAGCACTTTCTAGCCGGGCTCACCCGTGTTTGCATTTTGAATAGCAAACACATGGCTCCGCCTCTTGGTATACATCAAAACGAGGCGCCTGCCTCGTTTTTCAATTCTCAAGTAGTGTGTGTACTACTTGAGAATTGTGTCTACCAGGGTCAAGTTGCTAAGTAGAATTTTTCGCTCCGCTTAAATTCCACCAAGCACTTCCTCCCCGGTCTCGCGGTCGGGGCATTAGGAATAGCTTGGTCTTAAAATTCATTCTGAGTAGGATTTTAAGACAGACTCAGAAAATATAGTCGCTTCGCTCGTTATTTTCTGGCCACATCGCTCCGACTTTTGGTTGATAAGAAGAAAACGAGACGCAGGTCTCGTTTTCTTGCACATCCTCAAGTAAATCGACATTTACTTGAGGATGGTATCAACCAAACCATATTTCTTTGCTTCATCAGCGGTCATGAAGAAATCACGATCAGTATCTTTTTCAATCTGCGTGAGCGGCTTTCCTGAAGCCTTTGCGAGCATCTTATTGAGCTGGTCGCGTGTGCGAAGAATGTGTCGTGCGGTGATCTCGATGTCCGTCGCCTGACCTTGAGTACCACCCCAAGGTTGATGAATCATCACTTCGGCATTCGGAAGGGAACTACGTTTACCTTTGGCACCTTGCGAAAGTATGATCGAGCCCATAGAAGCGGCGAGTCCGACACACACTGTTGCCACGTCCGGTTTCACATGATTCATAGTGTCGACAATCCCCAGTCCCGCGCTCACGGATCCTCCCGGAGAATTTATATACATAAATATGTCTTTCTTAGGATCTTCCGCTTCTAGGAAAAGGAGTTGCGCTACAATCAGGTTTGCCATGTGGTCTTCAATGGGACCAGTGACGAAAATAATACGCTCTTTGAGGAGTCGTGAAAAAATATCGAATGCCCGCTCACCACCTTGGGTCTTTTCGATAACCATGGGAACGAGGTAACTACTTATTGATGTTTCTTTTGATTGCATATGGCTAGGATGATACCAGAAAACCCATTCATTGACAATTTTTAGTGAATTATGTCAAATTATTTTCCTTAACTTACAATTAATCTAGTTTCTGTTATTCTATAATTTGATAAAGATTGATCTTTCTACTTAAAACAAAAGGAGAAAACAAAATGATGCCGTCGTTCAATAGTGATAATGCGAACAGAAATGAAAGTGATGCGAATGGTGAGAAAGAAAATACTCAGAGCCAAGATCAGAAAGAAATTGAACGGCTCAGAATTATTAAGCTTGCCCAGGCCTTTCAGCTCGTTGTAGGAAAATGTGGATGCACAGGCAAGATCACCTATTCTTTCCAAGGTTTTCGGAACACCAGACCCCGAGATGAGTACGTAAGAGGGAGAAAAAATCCCACCGAAGAAATTTCTAGCTGCTACTGTGATGTGTGTGGTCAACCTTACGATTGCATACGTCCGGATTTCGCAAAAATTATTCAAGATTATCGGGGCAAACTTTGATGTTCTTTTTTAGAGGCCCAGCTTATTTTGCTGGGTTTTTTGTTATTTAACTTCCTCAAGATTTTTCATCACTGCCTCATTCATAAGTACTGATTCTACATAAATGCGGACACGCATTTCGTCAGCATCTTTATGTTTTTCGAGAAGATTCGACACTTCATGGTCTACAATACTTGGATCAGCTTTAATCTCGTCCTTTTTTGCAATGGCATTGAGTACGAGTTGGAGTTTAGCTCGTTTTTCTGCAGCGGGCGTCCATTCTTTTGTTAACTCTTCACGAGATTTCTTAATATGCGTTAAATAATCATCCATTTTAAGTTCAGCGCGTTTAAGATCCTCCTCCATCTGACCAAACATTTGTCCTATTTCTGAATCGATCATGATTTTAGGGAGTTCAACAGTGGTACTCTCGAGGATTGCGTCAGTTATTTTCGCACGATGATTAGAGTCGACATCTTGCGATTTTTGAATGGTGAGGTGCTCTTTAATTTTTTCTCGAAATTCAGCAACCGTTTCAAATTGTCCTGGTGTCCCCAACGTTTTTACATATTCATCAGTAAGTTCGGGAAGCAAAATTGTCGTAGGGTCAGCATTCTCACTTACAGAATCATTCGGAGTGGCTATTTCTTCACTTTTGTCAGGAGTGACTTCTTTTTCTGAATCAGATTTTGCTTTCGCTTTTGCCTGAAGTCGTTCGTACGCCACCTTTTGTCGAAGAATATCTTCAACTTGTTTTGTGATTTCCTCTTCGGTGACTTCTTTAGATTCCTTTTCCTTATTAATATGCTGCGCTACTTTTTTGTAGTCGGGGAGTGTAACTTCAGGCACCACTGCAACAGTGATCGTAAATCCTAGAGGATTATCTTTTGCAAGTTTTGTCACTGAAACCTTGGGATGTCCGATGACATCAAGTTTTCGATCAGTAACAATTTTGCGATACGCATCTTCAATCGAGTGTTCCGCCATGTCAGTCAAAAGTGCCATTTCACCGACTCTTTGTATAAGAATACTTTCAGGAATGTGTCCTTTTCTAAAACCATCCATTTCAATTCCGGCGCCCACATGTTCAACCGCATGTTTACGATATGCATCGAGATATGTATACGGTATTTCACCAGTAATTTTTATTTCCGATCCTGGGAGTTTCTCAACCGTGATCGCCTTAAGTTCTTCATGTGTCATAACGGAGTGAGTGTACACGAGAAATCTGTATTTGCAAAAAAAGTAGCGCATTGAAAAACCCCTGAAAGCAACTTTGCTTTCAGGGGTTTTTCAGTTGAATTTATCGTCTCTTTGCTTCAAGTTCTATTTTAATTTGTTCAAGCTCTCCATCAAGTCCATCGAGATTAGTGCTGTAAAGATCTGCTTCAATCGCAGATATTTCGTCAGATGAACTTACTGTTCCCATAATCTGTTTATCTGCTTCAGCGCGAGGTGTTTCGGGTTCATTGTTTGGCATTACTCTTTCTACACGAGCTTGATTCTCACTTTCACCGAGCATTGATCCCCACAAATATAAGCCACCGAGGATAAGTGCCAATATGATAACAAGTACTCCCAAAATAGGTCCCACATGTTTTGGATGTTCGTCTGAGAATGCTTTTTGGGCGCCAGTATTTTGAGTGTCATCATTCATATGAAGTTGATTAATTAATGGAATTCACTATGGAGTAAGCGTTTCCTCAATTTCTTGAGGCATCACACTACTTGTTTTGTTGAGTTCTGCTTCAAGTATGGCATCTTTCAGTTCTGCCATTGATTCTCGAATCAAAACGTATGAATCGCGAATGGCCACGCGTATATTCGCAAATTTTTCGCGCACGACTGTAAAGCGCTCACGAGGTAAATCGGAAAGTAATCCATCTTCTGCCTCAGCTTTTGCTTCAATGAGCATTTGCTTTGCTTCGTTAAGCTTGTTTTGAGCATCATGAAGCGCGGAAAGAGATTCAGCGGTATCGATTCCTTCTGCTTCAAGTTTTGCAATACGTGATTCCAAGCGAGTCGCCACATTCTCAAGTCGGGAAATAGCTGCATCCATGCGATTGAATACATTTCGTACGAGATTTATAAAGCGATTTTGGAGTTCAGTATTTAAGGAAGTGTTTTGAGATACACCCGTTGTTTTGTTTTGCGTAGTATCAATACCTGCCACCTCGGGAGTTGTTGTATCAATAGTTTCTGCACGAGCATAGGAAACGAGCGCAAGTGTCATACTCACTACTCCCAAGAAAATATAAAAATAGTGAATTTTTCGTTTAGAAAAGGAAATGTTCATATATATCGAATACAATAATAACTCCACTACTATATGAATAGTATAAAACGCCGGCGCCCCAAGGGCGCCGGCGTTATACACAGCAGATCACATGCAAAAATCCTTTAGTACGTTGTTGCTTGGTCATTCAAGCAATCGTCGTATGTAAAATACGTCTCTTTCTCTCATTTCTTCGCGCCTAGTACCAAAGGATTTTTGAGATATGCTCTTAAAAAAGAGCTTAGCTATAATGCTTTTGATTCCTTATACATCACACAGCTACGATCAAACGCTTCTTTCGCTTTTTCAGCACCGTGCCATTCACCAATCGACACTTCCTTATTTTGAATTTTTTTGTATGTCTCAAAGAAGTGCGTCATTTCTTTTGAAAAATGAGCATTGAGATCACCAATATCATTTATTTCTTTCATGCGCGGATCGTCTACCGGTACTGCCACGATCTTGTCATCTCGATCTCCGCCGTCAATCATTTCCATAATTGCCACGGGACGCGCTTTTACCAGAATGCCCGGCATGAGAGGGTAGGTGGTTATCAATACCACATCAAGTGCATCCCCATCATCGAAAAGTGTTTGGGGAACAAATCCATAATCAAATGGATAGTCTTGTGCAGAGTGCATAACACGGTCAAGTGCAATAATACCGGTCTCTTTGTCAATTTCGTATTTGTTTTTTGAGAATTTAGGAATTTCTACGATGACGTTCATGACGTCACGGGTACCTGGTTTAATGTCGTGTAGTAAATTCATAATATGTCCGAACATTCATATGTGCTGCATTCCATCGTTAAAACGGCAGTTTCTGCTTTCACCGTACACGGGGTACGTTTCAATCAAAAACTTTGTTTTGCCTTGAACTGCAGGCACCTTTGAATGTTCTTGGTTAAAACTTAATAAGTTTAATTTATTCGGCTGCAACTTCTTCTAACTTCGGTGTTTCCTCTTTTGTTTCTCCACCACCTGCGGAAACAATATCGATTTTCCATCCCGTTAATTTTGCGGCAAGGCGCACATTTTGGCCTCCGCGACCTATTGCGAGCGATTGTTGTTCGGGGACTACGGTCACTACCGCACGACCGCGTGCATCTTCAGATCCTGTACCTGATTGTTCTGCAATTGCTACTGAGAGCACTTCTGCGGGTGAGAGTGCGTCTTCGATGAAGAGTACAGGGTCTCCTGACCACTCAATGATGTCAATTTTTTCACCGCCTAATTCACTCATGACGGTTGAGACACGCACACCGCGCTGTCCAACCATAGAACCAACGGGATCAATGTGGTCATCATTTGCATGTACTGCAATTTTTGAACGTGAACCCGCTTCTCGAGCAATGGCTTTTACCACCACCGCTTTACTTTGGAGTTCGGGAGCCTCTATTTCAAAAAGTTTTTCGAGGAATGTAGGGTGTGAACGGGAAAGTTTGAGGAAAATTCCTCGTGGTGTTTCATCTACAGCGAGAAGGAGGGCACGAATACGTTCTCCTGGTTTAAATCGCTCTCCCGGAATTTGCTCATCGTACGGCATTACACCCGTTACACGACCAAGATCGATGTAGAGGTTTCCACGTTCAAAGCGTTGCACATGCCCGGAAATAATATCGCCTTCTTTCTGGCCGAATTCTGAGAGTGCAGATTCTTTTTCTGCCTCACGTATTTTCTGAATAATTACTTGCTTAGCTGTCTGTGCGGCAATACGTCCAAAATCATCCTTAGATTCAAGAGGAAAAATAAGCTCATCGCCGAGCGCTACATCTTTTTTAATAAGACGAGCTGACTCAATAAGAATATGCTTCTCTGGGTCAAAACGCACACGTGTTTCACCGTCTTCGTCTACCGTTTCAGGCGTAGGAATAGTTGGGCGACGGTCATCTTCCTGGTGCATTTCGTCGGTTGGCAATTCTTCCATCCGAATCATCGTTTCATCGACAACAATTTTAATTTGATCAAAATCTGTCTTTCCGCTTGTTAAATCAAAACGTGCACGTACAATTTGACCTCGTTTTCCGAATTCTTTCTTGTATGCGGTTGCAAGTGCCTGCTCGATTGCATCAAGCATTTTTGCACGGCTGATGCCGCGCTCGTCTTCCATTTGGTCTAAAACTGAGTGTATAACTTTTAAATCAAACATAATTATGTATAAACTCGTAATTTTAGCGCATTTCTGCGTTGAAACTTCAATTTTCTCCTCACCTTACTTCGAGTAAGGCTCGATCGTAAATTTCGTTTCGTCTTGAACTGCATCTAAAATTACGAGTTTCTTCCAAACTTTCGTCTGGGCGGGGTATTCCCCTTTATTTTTTGTAATTTTTAACTAAAAATCGCCGGCCGTATGCGGCCGACGTTCAGTCATATAAAGAGTATATAGTACGTATAAAAGATGTCAAATCGCTATAAACTGCTTAACGAAGCCATGAATGATGTATTGACAAAGCTCTATATTATATTGTATAATATATTTAATTCAGGATAGTCCTGAAGTGCCCTGAATCCAGCTATGGATTCTTTGAAAAATGAAGGACATTCAATCATGAAGGTGCTTGCCACGAAATCGGGCGCCATCGTCGCGCTATTGCTGCTGGCTCTAATGTTGGGCGAGCTCTGGTGGAAGGTGGTGGTGCTTGGGGGCCAGTTTGCATCGGCGCCCATATACCAGACCGTCTTCTATACACTGCTGCCACTCGGCTCGGCAGTGCTTGTGGTCTGGTTAGTCTGGCGAATTGCCAAAGCTGATTGGAAATTCTGAACAATCAATTCTACTTACTGACTTAGGTCAAGAAAGGTTTTGTGTGAACATGATCAAAGCTGCACTCTCTACGCTTTCACTCATTCTCATGAGCGGTTGTGCTGACCGAGCATTTTCGAACATGCAGACCTTGTATACCAAGGACTGCGGCGTTGCTTGGGAACTCATCAAGGTCGGGGGTTCAATTCCCAAGAAGTGGACCAAATGCGAATACCACGTGACGGTCCCTGACTACCCAATGCAGGGCGACACACGCTTCAAGACGATGTTTAAGGGTCGAGTGCTCGCCGAAGTCGAAGTCGCCTACGATTACAGCATCATCGACGCCATCGTGTTCGTCGGCGAAGCCAAGTACATCGGCAAGGCCAACACGGACGCCACCGACAAGTCGAACTCCTCTGGTCTCTACGAGTCAGCGGAGAATGCGGTCATCGACAAGCGTATTCGCGACATCGCGGCTGACATGCTCCTCAAGGAGGACATCGTCGACTTTTCGCAGGCCGAGTTCGAAGACAAACTCCTCGCGGCAGTGAACGAGTTATTGAAGGTTAAGGGCGTGAAGCTCAACTTCTTGTCCTTTGTACCTATCCCCGAAGAGCAGACTCGTCTCGCAATCGACATGCTGACTGCGTACAAGGTCTACGATTCGCGCAGTTTGGCCGAGTTCGGTCAAAAACTTGCAATCGCCAAGGCTGGCGCCGCCCGCATCACGATGACTGCGTCACAGCCCAAGGCTGATGACAAGAAGTGACGAAAACCCGCGGCGAAGCCGCGGGTGCACAAGCCCCTACCAATGTCGTGATGACATGGGTACGGGGCTTTTTCTTTGGTTAATTTTTAAACAAGGTCCGATCTTGATTTAGAATTTGATTACACAACTCGTCGAGGCGAGCACTTTTCGGAGACATTGCGGAGATTCATCGAGTATAGTAAAAAATCGGAAGATTTTTATACGTGTCTCCGAAAAGTGCTGACGAGAAAGAGTTTTATTTTAAACAGCATACATATATAGGTACGCGAACGTGGATGCTATACTGAGTGAGTAATAATTTTGGAGAAAGTTCTTCACTGTGCGAATACAAGATGCACAATTAAAGCGGTTCGTTATTGATTCGGGATTAGTGTCTCGAAAGGATATTGATGCTGCGGAAAAAGTAGCAAAGGAAGAAACACGTACCCTTGCTGAGGCACTCGTCTCATCAGGCTCAATGTCAGAAGACGATCTCCGTCGTGTCGAGTCATATGTACTCGGTGTTCCCTTTGTGTCCCTCAAGACCATTAAGATTTCGTTTGAAGTTC
>JAYSTK010000184.1:0-2425 GCA_043719825.1 Candidatus Kaiserbacteria bacterium
TCTCCCTCGGGCGCATCGACGGTGACGAGCGCGATGCTCGGGCCGTCCTCCCACGCGCCCGCGGCCGCGTGCTCGCTGGTCCACGCCTCCACGCCGTCGATCGCGACTCGGAGGCGCACCGGAGCGCGGCCACGGATGCAGTCCAGGGGCGCGCGCATGTGAGGCGGGAGCGCGGCCAGCTCTTCGGGCGTGCGATCGCGGCACTGCTCGAACTCCCGTCCGCGGTGCGCGAACGAGACCACGAGCTGAGCCCTCTCGGCTTGCGGCGGCACGTACGTCATCGCGCCCGCCACCAAGATGAGCGCGCCGAGGGTCGCCGCCACGATGCTCCCGGCTGCGAAAGCGCGAGGCCGGGACGGCGTTCTCCGCGGTGGAGCAGTGCCCGCAGCGACGAGCTCGAGAAGCTCGCGGGTCCTGGGCCGCGCGAGCTGGACCACCTCGAGCCGAGCGAGGTCGACCTTGTCGCGTCGCAGCTCCGGCTCGCGCGCGCCCGCGAGGCGCTGCTCGAGGATGCGATCGCCCTCGCGGTATCGGCACGTGCCCGCGGCGCACGTCACCACGATGACGCGGCCGGAGCCCTGCCGCAGCCAGAAATCCAAGAATTTCACCTCTGACAATGGAATACGAATACCCCCAACTATCCCTATTAATCATTACCTCGGTACGCAAACCAACAAAATAGTTCCAAGGTCCTATCTTATTATTCCATGCTAATACATTCAACGGCATAAGCCTGCTTTGAACGCGCTGATTTTTTCACAGTAAATGATAGACATCCCCTGCATGACAAACTAATGAAACACAGGTTTCGTCTAAGGATGAAAGTATTGTTCAGAACCAAAAGTGGTCTTAAAATACTTTCACAAATTCAACTACGAGCTTTTTAACTGCAACAACTTTAATATACGCTATTGGAGCTGGAATTACCGCGGCTGCTGGCACCAGACTTGCCCTCCAATTGATACTCGATAAGTGGTTTGAGTTGTTCTCATTCCAAGTGCCAGACCTTAAAGGCCCGGCATTGTTATTTATTGTCACTACCTCCCTGTGTCAGGATTGGGTAATTTACGCGCCTGCTGCCTTCCTTGGATGTGGTAGCCGTCTCTCAGGCTCCCTCTCCGGAATCAAACCCTAATCCTCCGTTACCCGTTAAAGCCATGGTAGGCAAATACCCTACCATCCAAAGCTGATAGGGCAGAAACTTGAATGATCCATCGTCGGCAAGCCGTACGATTCGTAAAATTATTATGAGTCACCACATCACCCCGAAGGGGTTGGTTTCAATCTAATAAATACTACCTAAAAAAGGTATTGACGCATGTATTAGCTCTAGAATTACTACGGTTATCCAAGTAGTGAGGGATTATCAAATAAACTATAACTGATATAATGAGCCATTCGCAGTTTCAAAGTGATATATTTATACTTAGACGTGCATGGCTTAATCTTTGAGACGAGCGTATGACTACTGGCAGAATCAACCAGGTTGCTATGTTTTTTGTTTGTGCTCGACCCCTTTTTTTCGTTTGAGGAAAAAAAAGGGGAACACTCACATAAATTATATATTAAATAGAATATTACGTTGTTTTTCCTCTATAATAAGCCTTGCGACCCTACAAGTAATTAACAAGTGATATAATATTATTGCCAATGCCCTTCTGATCAATCTTTCACAAATAGAAAAAGGGGTAACAGCTTTTCTTTCGAATAGTGTAACCACTTTTGCTAGTGTGTCGGGGTGTGCTGCATGTTAGTGCATATCACACATGAAAATTGAATATTTTATTTTTAAGTATAACTAATGAATAAAACACAACAATTTTGTAAGAGACTGAATCCCTTTTTCAAGTTATTCAGATTAAATATTTCTTTGGACCGACTAAGGTCAATCTCAAATATAATATTTAATTATTGTTTTTCCAGTTGCATTTATCACTCGATTACGTAGAATCTACGTGATTTTTGTACTGTCAAAAAAAAAAAAAGGGGTCCCGTCCCCCTTATGCAAAATATGGGTTTTTTTGAATAATACAAGTATTTAATACAACATAATGCAGTACAAAATGTAAATACCTTTTAATTATAATATATATGATCAATCATTGTGTTTATTCGAAAATACGAAGTAGGGCATTTCGTAAGCCATTCATTTTTTTCGAAAATAAGCAAGACAATTATTCCCCCACAGAAGTAAGAGCAAACTCAGTTAATGCTTAATGATCAATTAATACAGCTTAAAAAACAAAAATTCTAATCTTGTTCAAATGAAAATTTGAATCATACGTGAAGATTGATACTATTATTCTACATCCATCAGTTATTCATTCACGAAAATCCGTCTTGTGGGTCAAAAGTTATGGCCAAAACATATTCTGTTCTCACTGCATGCAGAATGGACTGCATGCAATCAATAAATTCTCACTAT
>JAYSTK010000185.1:0-18312 GCA_043719825.1 Candidatus Kaiserbacteria bacterium
AAAATTATTTTCCGGTACTCCCAAATCCTTTTTCTCCCCGCATTGATTCACTGAGCTCAGACACTTCTTCAAGGAATACGTATTCAACCTTCTGAATGAGCATCTGTGTAATTTTATCACCTGCTTTAAATGTATGTGGCTCTTTCCCCAGATTAACCATTCCAACGAGTATTTCACCGCGGTACCCAGAGTCAATTACGCCTCCCATTACTTTTAAACCGTGACGATGTGAAATACCACTCTTGTCCCACAATAATCCCACATAGCCATCTGGAAGCGCAATCGCAATACCCGTTTTAATTTGCACATGGTCCCCAGCATTGATCGTAATCTCTTCAAGCGCAAAGAGGTCCATACCCGCATCGTTTTCATGTGCATAGACAGGAATTTTTGCCGTTTCATTAAGTTTTTTTACTTGCACTTTCATGATAAGCATAGTCTAACATTCGACTAATATTTCACTTCATTTACAAATCCAGTATCATGATGTCTATGATAAAACCATATGCGGAACGCACTCCTGACGAACAGTATAAAAATCTCCTTAAAGAAATTCTTTCAAAAGGCACGCGTGTAGAAAGTCGTCAGGGGACTGATGCACTTACGCTCATGGGCGCTACTCCAATGCATTTTAAACTCGAGAACGGATTTCCTATGATCACCGAACGAAGCGTGAAAGGTTTCTGGCAGCAGGCTATAGGCGAAATTTGCGGATTCATGAATGGTGCTCGAACGCTTGAAGCACTTGAATCATTTGGTTGTAAATTTTGGACTCCGTGGGGTACCAAAGAAAAATGTGAGAAGCGTGGACTTGAAGAAGGCGACCTCGGGCCCGGTTCCTACGGCGGTGCCTTCCATGACTTCCCTACCTCAGAGGGTCCTTCGTACAATCAATTTAAAAATATTGTCGAACAAATTCAGGAATTCCCGGAACTCCGAACGCATTTCATTTCACCATGGGTACCGCAATATACAATCCGTGGCACGGGCAAGACTCAGAAAGTAGTGGTGTGCCCGTGCCACGGCTGGCTTCATATTCGTATCATGAACGGCAAGCTCACCCTTCACATGTTTCAGCGCTCGGGTGATGTACCGGTCGGAGTTCCTTCAAACATGATCCAATACGGCGCACTCACCATGATGCTTGCACAGGCCACTGGATACGAAGCGTATGAGTATATTCACACAATTTCGGACGCTCATATATATGTAGACCAAATCCCAATGGTCGAAGAGCTTATTGCACGAGAAACGAAAGCCTTTCCGACGGTTACTCTCACAAACCCCACCAAAGACATTTTTGCATTCCGGGCAACTGATTTTGAACTCTCGGAGTACGAAGCAGGAGAATCAATGCGCGGCATTCCTGTCGCTATATAAATATGACTAAGACTGGACTTAATCACGACGAAGCGCGTACTAATGAGCAGAAAGCGCTCATGGCACTAATAGAGGCAGATGGTGTCTGCCCATTTTGTGCAGAGCATTTCAAAAAATATCACCCGAAGCCAATTTTAAAAGAAACTGATTTTTGGTTTGTTACCGAAAACATGAGTCCGTATGAAGGCACATCCCGTCACCTTCTTTTTGTATACAAACCATCTCATATAAATAGACTTTCCGATATTGCGCCCCAAGCAGCACAAGACCTTTTTGCACTCCTTACATGGGCGACTGAAACGTATTCGATTGCAGGAGGTAGTTTTTTCATGCGGTTCGGCAATATGGAGTGGAACGGCTCAAGCGTTGAGCATCTTCATGCACAGCTTATTGTGGGAAAAAAGAAAGACGAAAGCGCTGAGTCACTCAAAGTTAAACTTGGCTGGAAAGTTTGACAATATTCCTTTGCATTGTAAAGTAGCTTCCAGATCGTTCAGGGGTTCCTGCTCGACGTACATCACACTGGTCTAGGAGGCCATAATGAACCAGTCTGTTCAGCCGCTCACTGACGAGCAGCTGTTTTGTCTCAATGGGTGCCGCGGATACCCGCAGTACCACAAGATGCGAAGTGGTTTCGAGAAAGGTCACTGCGTATTTTGCGACCCCCACAGAGAATGGCACAAGATTCTCTATGGCGACGAATACTGGGTAGTGTGGAAAAATCCTTTCCAGCGCACTGATCTCCAACATGAGTTCGTTATCGCGAGCACACTCCACATCCGTTACCTTGAAGAAATTGCGCCGATGGCATGGAAACGCTTGTATTCCATGATTGAAACGATTAACAAAAAAATCGACAGCGAAAACGGAAGTCGCGAAGGTGGCATGCTCTTCATTCGCTTTGGCGACATGCGGTATAACTCTGGATCGGTTCCTCATCTCCACGGGAACTACTGGGTACCGAATGGCCGTAGTGCCGTGAGTATCCCTCTCGTGAAAAGTGAAGAACACGAGACGCGGAACAAAGCACGCGCCGCAGAGTTCGCTTTACGGTATGAAGCCAGTGAACAACCCTGATAAGTTCTTTCATTAAGTGCGAACACGCGAGCTCCTGGCTCGCGTGTTTTTCTATTCATCTATACTTACTTTTGCTACTTCAATACCCATATCCTTGAAAAAGGCTTCACCGCCCAGTACATCGTACCCCCGAAGAAAATATATTTTTTTAATGCCACTTTTCGCAATGAGCCGTGCGCAGTACGGGCAGGGAAAATCAGTTACGAAAAGCTCCGCACCTTCAGTTGAAATTCCCTTTCGAGCTGCTTCTCCTATTACTCCCACCTCTGCATGCGCTGAAGTGACGAATTCAATATTAATTCCTTTTTTAAAAAGCGAGCGCGAGTCACCATAAATATTTGGGAGTTCTTTTTCAGGCATGTGTTCATTGTGTGCGAGGGCAGCAATCACTCCATCTTTCACGAGCACAGCGCCCACCTGCCGCCACCAATCGGCACTTTTTTCGGCTTCTACAATCGCCTTCCCCATTACCTCTTTCTCAAAATCTGTAAGCTTAATGCGCGCACTTTGCGGTACAACATCTTCGCCTACATTATTTTTGTTTCGACGCAAAAATACGCGGTGATAATTTACCACATGCCCATCAAAATACGTTTCCATAATAAATCGGTTGATATCTTCATCAGGAGCAACGAGCGTTGCGTTTTCATTTTGGAGGTTCGCAATCGTCTCAACAGTAAGCGACTCAATGCCCATGTTCGTACAATGAGAAAGCAGCAGTTTCATAACGTCATGCGGAACTGCACGCAACCGATCTTTTCGATTAATGTAATCGAGTTCTTCATGTGAGGAAAGAATTTCGTCTGAAATTAAATACACGGTTTTAACTCCTTCCTTTTCAAGTTTCGTAAGGTATGCAAAATACCCCTGATGCAAGACGGGAATATACGCAATCGCGATGCGATTATTCTCCATGCGTGTCGTGACTTATTTGAATGAGTCGGAGTTTGGCACTTGTACTTGTTTTCGCTTGTGGTTCGAGGACAATAATTTCCCCACAGAATTGAGCTTTTACATCTACTTCTCCATCATGATGGTTTGTTGATTCTGACACCACAAGCACATCGGGAGACACGATTTTAATAAGATGATTTTTAGGATCGTTAACTCCTTTGAGCGTAATGACATCAGCATGGCGGCAGTGAGAAAGAATTTGTACCCGTTCAAGTTCGGGCACAATGGGACGATGAGGGCCCTTACGTTCTTTAACTTTTGCATCACTGTCAACACCAACAATAAGTAGATCACCAAGCGATTTTGCTTTTTCTAAATACTGCGCATGACCAATGTGAAAAAGGTCAAACGTCCCCGAGGTGAGCACAATACGTAGCCCTAATTTTTTCCAATAGACAACAAGTTCTTCAAGTCGAGCATGGTCCGAAATATAGCGATGCTCAAAACTCGTCGTATCTCCGAAAATGCCTGTATTAATCGCCATATGCAAGAAGTATACCGATGTGATCATAAAGCCTCAAGGGAGAGTTTATTAAAAAGTATGCCATAATCTTTTAATGGAAAAAGCGCGACTCAGTATTATTGTCGCAGTTGGGCAAAATCGAGAACTCGGAAAAAATAATGAGCTTATTTGGCGAATATCACCCGACCTCAAGCGCGTTAAAGCACTTACTACTGGCCATCCTATTATTATGGGACGAAAGACGTACGATTCAATAGGCCACCCTCTCCCCAACCGAACGAACATCGTGATTACACGTGCACAGATGTGTATCGAGGGATGCCTCGTTTTTGACTCATTGGAGAAAGGGCTCAATGCGGCACATGCACTCGATACAGAAGAAATTTTTATCTTTGGGGGCGCAAGCATATACGCCGAAGCGCTTCCACTTGCAGACAGACTCTATCTCACGCTCATTCATGCAAGCGACCAGGAAGCAGATACATACTTTCCTGATTACAGCGACTTTAGAGTAGAGATTGCTAAAGAAGAACATTCAGAAAACGAACCGCCATTTACTTGGATTACACTAGAACGATAACCCAATTTATAAAAAAGGGTCAGCCGAAGCTAACCCTTTATCTAACACCGTAGTGTTAGCAGTCGATCAGTGCACAGTCCACGTGATCATTCCGCGTTCATTCGCTTGGCGAATGCCTTTCTTGATTCCTGCGTGTTTGACCGGACGAACTTCAGCGATAACCTGGGTCATCGCTTCAAATACTTCGTCTGATTGCACCCAGGCAAGAGCAGTAATCTTGGAGCGATTGGGATTGATGTCCCGCGGGTGATTGATGGGCATCCCCACGAGATAGTGAACTTTTGTCATTCCCGCATTTCTTTTTCTGTCTTGCGGGATAAGATTTTCAAATTTCTCGAGAGGTTTGAAACGATGAGGTGCAACATCAGATTCCTTGAGGCCGAGCTTATGTTGCAATCCCCGAAGCGCCGCACTGATGATCGCGCTATCTCCGAGCAAAATTTGTTCTTGTGGCAAGACCCACCATTGATCGCTGTCCGCATCCTTGGGACGAACGAGACAAATCTTGTTTTCCCAAATCGGCATCATGGTCACCGTCGGAAGCTTGCCGGGACCAAAAAAATTCGGCAGAGACTTGATCGAATGATGGAGGTCAAAAGGTGATACGACTTGAGCTTTTGCATGGCTAACTGCAGTTGCGTGCATTTGTTCTAACTCCTCTAGTATGTGAAGAACAAAAAAGGGCGACATGCCCATACATGTTATACCACGTTATTTACGTGATGAAAAGAGCTTAAGGTTCATTCTTCACGTTATTTTCATAAATTTTAAAATTATTTTTATAAAAATTTATGATTTTTCATACAATCTCGGTTAAAGTAATTAGATTACTTTCCCTCATACAGAGGCTGTTCAGGTTGTATGATAAAACCCTCTGTGTCAGCAGACGCAGAGGGTTTTATCGACAACCTCGTAACAGTGGTCTATACCACTGTTACCCCCATGCTTCGGCACGTTCCTTCAATCATCTTCATCGCTGCTTCGATTGAATTCGCACGAAGGTCAGTCATTTTTATTTCAGCAATCTCACGAATTTGATCCTGAGTGATCTCCCCTGCCTTTGAAGTAAGATTCTTTCCTGAACCTTTATCTTTTCCAATACTTTTGAGGATAAGTCTTGATGCTGGAGAAGTTTTTGTGATGAAATCAAAACTTCTGTCATCATACACATTGAGTTCAACAGGAACGACTTCCCCCATTCGATCACGAGTCTTCTCATTAAATTGGTTTACGAACTCGCCAATATTAATACCGGCTTGTCCGAGCACAGGCCCAAGTGGTGGCGCTGGTGTAGCTTTACCTCCTGTTGCCTGAACTTTGATTTTTTTAACTAGTTTTTTAGCCACGATATATTACATTATTACGAGCTGCCTGTTCCATAACCAAGCAACTCAGATTCTTTGAAGCCCGCGTATCGTACAAGAAATATGAGTCTTTTGCAAGAAATCACAGGATTTCTCAGTCTACACAAATTGATCAAAAAGGTTTAAATCTAATGAAGAGCGCGGAGTGAGAGGCGAATACCTGCAGCCTCGCAAGACCTTGAGCACGGATGTGCGAAAGGTGTACTGTTCCTGTAAGGAACAGTAATTTTCTGAAAGAAACGTAGTCAGATCTTTTTGGTCGGCTAGTCCCATTATGAATAGGGGCTATCGACATAAGAAAGCATATAGTCGCTTCGCTCGTTATGCTTTCTTAACTTGAAGGAAGTCGAGCTCCACTGGAGTCTCACGCCCAAACATTGACACTAATACCTTTATTTTACCGCGCGCAGTATCGATCTCTCCTACCTTCCCTTCGAGTTCCTTGAAGGGTCCATCTACAATGGTGACGATATCATCAATTGAAAGGTCAACATGATGCTTCGGTGCATCATCTTGCATGCGGTTAAGGAGTTGGTCGAGTTCTTCTTTTTTGAGTGGCACAGGCTGCGTACCACTTCCGACGAATCCTGTAACTCGGGGAGTGTTACGAACCACATACCACGAATCATCATTTACGATCATATCGACGAGTACATATCCAGGATAGATTCTCTCCTCTTCCGTTACTCTTTTTCCACCCTTGATGCGAATCTTTTTTTCGGTGGGTACAACGACTTCAAAAATTCTGTCTTGCATTCCGAGTGACTCGATACGCTGACGAAGGTTTCGCGCGACTGCGTTTTCATACCCTGAATATGTGTGGATCGCATACCAATGTCGCTCTCCATCTGTTTTTTGTTTAGACATGCTTAGTTTTTGTTATGAGCTCTGCATATTAGAAACTAATTGCATGCTCGTGAATTTATTAAATCACCACTTACTTTACAAACCACTTGAGCCCGAGACTGAAGGCATAATCAACACCGGCAAGGAAAACCGCCACTATCGCTGAAATACCCACGACAAGTGCTGTGTACACGAGCGCCTGACGCTGCGTTGGCCAGGACACACGACCAATTTCTTCTTTTGTATCTTTGAGGTAATCAATGAAACGGCTCATATGTAGAGAATTAGATTTCCAAAATAAAACCGCCCCTCTGGGCGACGTATTTACAGCATATACGGAGAGTCATGAGTCGTCAAGTATTGGTGTTTTAGTGACATTACACAAACCCGTGGCCAAAGGCCACGGGTTTGTGTAAATTTCAATTTTAACTATCTCACTTCGTACGTGATGTGTACCATTGAGGTAATGGTATTTTCACCCGTCGGAATTTGAGAAACTGACTGTTCCTTTGTCATTCCCGCATTCATCATGTCTCCACCGTATCCATACATAGGCCCAGGGTAATTTCCCTGATCTTCCCAATAACCATTCATACGGACGATAGTAACGCCGAGCTCTTTTGCAAGTAATTCCGCTTTAGCCTTCGCATCGTCGATTGCTATTTTGCGTGCATCTGCCTTAAGTGCGTCCTCATCATCAATGGTGAAATTGAGACCACTGACATTTGTGGCACCCTGCTCGCCCACTCCAGCAATGAGCATTCCTGCATCATTTGTGTTTCGAACTTTTACATCAATTGACTGAGACACTTCATATCCTATGAGCTTAGGATCACTCGTGGGAGGACATCCAAACTCAGTACATCGAACGTCTGGATATTCATATCGAGGATTGAGGTAATACCCCGTAGTCTTAATATCTTTTTCATCAATTCCTTTTGACTTGAGGTAATCAACAATCGCATTAATACGAGTTGCCGCAGATGATTGCGCAGTTACTGCATTATCTTCTTTAGAATTTACCGTGAAATTAAATGTTGCAACGTCAGGTTTTGCAAAAATTTCTCCCTTTCCATCAACAGTGATTGACACGGGCATGTTTGAAATATTGCGCGCTTGCGTAATAGCAAAATATGTATAGGCAAGAAGGGCAATTACTGCCGCCGCACCTACAAATATAGCTACTTTTCTAATGGTTGAATCTTGAAACATATTACTAAATTACTATTTATTTTTTATTTTAGAACCTGTGCGCTTGGATGCAATTCGAGGCGCGAGCGAGGCTTCTGACCAAAGTGTAGTGGACCTACTCTGAGGGAAGAAACAAGCGAAGCAACGAAGAAGTGCGCCGAGAGCACAGGTTCTAAGGTTTTTTAATGGTACTACATATATCTACGACACACGACCTTTTTAGTAACACTATATATCGAGCGAAGCTTACTTAGTAAATGCACGTCGAAGTGCTTCAACGAGAAGGCGTACTGCATTTGGAATTGAATCCTCAGTTCCACATTGCTTTTCAAAAAGTACTTTGTCTTCAAGTGTGAGGCCGGTCGAAAGGCGTTGCTCTCCCATGGTGTGATGCATAATTGCCGTCGTTTCTTCTACATGGCCGAGGGAGAGCGCGTGTCCAAATTCGTGAGCGAGCACAAGCACAAGTTCTTCTTGCGTATCAAATTCATAAATATTAACTACTTTGTTTTCATACTCTCCTTGTGTAAATTCTTTCTCTTCACTAAAGAGACTGTTGTATTCACTTGCAAGCGAATTGTAATCATTAATGAGTGAGTTGCCCCTATCTCCTAAAAGATTCATCTTGCGCACTATTTCATTGAGCTGTGCAGATTTTGCATTCAATTGATCTTCCTCTTCGCTCAGTGCATTTTGTGTATCCTGTAATCGTTCAAAAATATCCTTTGGCGCGCCTCCTTGTTTGTTCCACTTCGCGACCTCATCGTTGTACACGCTTAATTGATTTTCATATGAGTTTGTCTCCTTTCTAAAGTCGCTTCGTAGCTTTTCATACTTGTCGAGAAGGTTTTCATAGTCTGATCGAACGGTGTCACTAATCCCCTCTTTTTGTTCAAGAGTTTTTCGATAGAGCGCCTCTTCATCTGAACGCTGTTGACGTTCGTCGTATACAAAATTAATTACAATTTTCCCCTCAGCATCTGAGGTAAAAAGGTTACGACTGGTACCATCTTCCCATAGCGATTCCGCTTCTGATATAGCATTTTGCGCTTCTCCTTCAGTGAGGCCAAATTGGGTATGAATGGTGCCAATTCGATAACTGAGTGGCACATTGCATATGGCGAGCGCGGTGTAATACCAATAGCCGCCCCCAAAAACGAGTGTCACCATAAGGACGATAGTGAATCCGATTCTCATAAAAAGAGTATAGCAAAAACTTACCGTTTCGTTACTGTACGAGCCTTTTTCTATTTCTACCACACCACGCAATATCGGAAATTAATAAATACAGTGTTTTGAGAGACTCAGGAGTCCCAACAGGATGAGCGTAGCAAAAGCGCCACGATTCGACGGAGTCGAATCGTGGCGCTTTATGTGTGTCTCTCAAAACACTGTATTTATTAATTTACCAGTTCAACGCCCCACCGACTTTGTATTCAGTAACTCTCGTCTCAAAAAAGTTTTTCTCTTTTGAAAGATCGATTGCCTCACTCATCCACGGGAACGGATTCTCTACATTGAATTGTGCAGGAAGCCCTACACGTTCAAGCCGTCGATCAGCAATGTGTTCAATGTACTGACGGAAGCCTGCAGCATTCATACCAAATATTCCTCCCGGAAATACTTCTTGCGCGTATGTGTACTCGAGCTTTGCGGCGTCGCGAATGTACCCCACAATTTTATCTTGAAATTCTTTTGTCCAAAGTTCGGGTTGCTCTTCACGAATTGTGTTAATGAGCTGGCAGCCAAAATTAAGATGCATGGATTCGTCACGCATAATGTACTGAATTTGTTCTGCAGAGCCGGTGAGTTTGTGCTGTCGCTGGAAACCAAACATTACGGCAAACGAACTATAAAAGAAGATTCCTTCGAGGATAAGTGAAAAAATACAAAGATTTTCTAGGAATTTTTGATCGTTCTCAAACGTGCCCGTCTTAAAATCAGAGGCAAAAATACCATCATTAAACGAGAGAATGAAATTTGCTTTGTTATAGAGCGCGTCACGTTCACGATACATGTTGAATATCTTCGATTCATCCATCGCGAGTGACTGCACAATATATTGATACGCGTGTGTGTGAATTGCCTCTTCGTAAGCCTGACGGAGGAGGTACATGCGAATTTCTGGGCTTGTAATCTGACGGTATGTCGCAATGACGATATTGTTTGCCGCAATCGAGTCCGCCGTTGTAAAGAAGCCAAGCACTGTTTCGAAGGCGTGTCTCTCTTCTTTTGAGAGAACGGTACTTGATTTCCACTGCTCAATATCAAGCTGCATGCTGATTTCGGTTGGAAGCCAGTGATTCGAGTTTGCCGCATTGTAATACTCCCATGCCCACTTATGACGCATTGGATAGAGTTGGATCACATCCGCATCTTTTCCGTTTATCGCACGGCGTTCATTGATGTCGACAGGTGGTGCGTTTTTAGTGATCATGAGAAACGTAAGAAAATTAAAGTAGGATTAGTATTGTATCACTTCATTTTAAACCGTGTAGAAACGTAGATGTGAGCGCAATTCTAGGCGCGAGCGAGGCTTGCGACCAAGACGTACTCGGATGTACGGCGCGAGAGCAAACGAGCGAAGTAACACCGAAGTGCGCCACAGATGCATTTTCTACTGGCAGGACTCGCAAATAGCGTCCTCAGCAACATGCAATCGAATATTGGGGTTCCTCTCTGTAATTTCTTGCGTTACTTTCTCACTCTCAAGTGATTCACGAGTTATAGGTGAGGGAGTTGGAAGTGGTGAAAGCACCGACATTGTTTCAACATGCGTAGCTATTACCGCAGGAGCGGGGGTAAATGGAATTTCTGTAGAAGCTATAGGTGACGTTGCCGCAGGCTTTTGTTGGGTTTCATTTGGCTTTCTGAGGTGTGTGCCCGCGGTTCCCACAGTAGACTTCTCTACTTGCGACGCTCCAAGGGATCGGAGGTAATAGGTGGTTTTTAATCCCATCTCCCAAGCATACAGATAGAGTTCTGATAGCTCTGCACCGGACGTACCGCTGAAGAAGATATTGAGTGATTGAGATTGATCAATCCATTTTCCTCGACTCGCCGCTGCACGGACAAGCCACCGCATGTCAATTTCGAAGGTTTCTTTGTATTTTTGTTTGAGTTCAACGGGAACATTCGGAATATCAGCGAGGCTTCCGTCGTGATACTTGATCGCCGCGAGCATGTCTTTATCCCAGAGCCCGATTTTTTTGAGATCGTCGACGAGGAATGAGTTGATAACGATAAAGTCTCCTGAGATATTCGATTTAACATAGATGTTTTTATAAATTGGCTCATTACCTGGGATCGAACCGACAATATTTGAGATGGTTGCTGTTGGTGCAATTGCCATCGTGTTTGAATTACGCATTCCAAACTGCTTCACTGCATCGCGGACAACGTTCCAATCGAGTCGTTCGATGCGATCTACGCCCGTTGGAATTCCCCGCTCATTTTCAAGGAGTGCAATCGTATCAATCGGGAAAATTCCCCGTTCCCACTTTGATCCTTTAAAGCTTTGATACGCTCCTCTCTCCCGCGCAAGCTCTGCTGACGCCAGAATAGTGTGATATGCAATAAGCTCCATTGACGCATCAGAAAATTCCACACATTCAGGTGAAGCAAACGGAATATTAAGCATATAGAGCGCATCTTGAAATCCCATGATCCCAAGTCCTACTGGTCTGTGCTTCATGTTTGATGTTCTCGCCTCGATCGTCGGATAGAAGTTAAGATCAATGACATTATCGAGCATGCGCATCGCCGTTTTCACCGTCGTGCGAATTCGATCGATATCAAACGCTCCATCCTTAATATGTTCGGGATAATTAACGGACCCAAGGTTACATACTGCAGTTTCATCTGCCGAAGTATTAAGTGTAATTTCAGTACAGAGATTTGAGCTATGGACAACGCCCACATGGTCTTGGGGGGAACGAAGGTTTGAAGGATCTTTGAACGTAATCCAAGGATGTCCCGTCTCAAAGAGCATGCCGAGCATTTTTTTCCACAAATCACGCGCATTAAGACGTTTCCAAAGTTTTATTTCGCCTCGATCCGCCATTTCTTCGTATTTTTCATAGAGCTCTTCAAATCGTTTACCAAACGTTTCGGTAAGGTCATACGCTTCGTCGGGCGAAAAGAGCGTCCACTGACCATCTTCTCGAACGCGCTTCATAAATAAATCGGGGATCCATGCAGCGGTATTCATATCGTGCGTTCGGCGACGCTCATCTCCGGTATTCTTTCGAAGCTCAAGGAAATCTTCAAAGTCGATATGCCAGTTCTCCATATACACACAGGTCGCGCCGCGACGACGCCCTGAACGATTGATCGCTACGGTTACGTCATTTGCAATTTTAAGAAACGGAATGACTCCTTGTGAAGTGATTCCCGAAGATTTAAGCATTGCACCCATTCCTCGCAGTTTGCTCCAACTCGTCCCAATGCCTCCCGCCCATTTTGAGAGCATTGCGTTATCTCCGTATACTTTAAAAATATGTTTGAGATCATCTTCCACAATATTGAGATAGCATGAGGAGAGTTGAGGGTGAGGAGTGCCGGCATGAAACAACGTTGGTGTTGATGGAACAAACTGAAATTGTGACATCACATTGTAAAATTCCGCAGCGCGAGTTTCTTTGTCTGCTTCATTTAATGAAAGACCCATAGCAACACGCATAAAAAGCATTTGCGGCATTTCAATGATCCCCTTTCCTTCAATAGCAACGAGATACCGATCATGAAGCGTTTCTACTCCAAGGTACTTAAATAGATTGTCACGTGATGGTTCGATTAGTTCTGCAAGCTTTTCTAGATTAAAACCAAGCAATAATGCATCGTACTTTTTTGCTTCAACACCAAGACGAATATTGCGCACAAACGCGTGCCGATACGCGTGTGTACGTTCTGCTACCGTTTCTCCAAGGTTGAGGCTTATAGCTTCATGAGCGATACGATCACAGAGTTGCCGTGCAGCAACGTATGAATACGCGTGATCATGTTCAATACGTGCACGAAGAATGAGTGTCACGAGCTTTGCCATTTCGCTCGTTTTGATACCGTCGTACACCTCTCGCTCCACTTGCGAAACAATATCGTCTACATCAATCGCTTTCTCATGACCTTCAGTGAACTGCTCAATATATGCGCGCATTTTCTCTCTCGAAAATTGCTCCATAGTGCCGTCACTTCGCTCTATCATGAGACGTTGCTCTTCAATTTCTTTGATGACTTCTTGCTTACGCTCTTCACTTTGTCGGAAACGATATAGAATATATGCTTTTGCAACTTTAAAATAGCCTCGCTCCATGAGGGTATTTTCTACAAGGTCTTGCACCTGCTCTACTGTCGGCTTCTCTTGCTTACCTTCTGCAAGAATCGTGAGATTTGCAATCACACGGTCGGTCATTTGTTCAAGTACCACATCATCAGTGGACATTTGCACTGCTGCAAATGATTTCTTCATTGCGATGATGATTTTTGTTGGGTCAAAGGGGACCAACATTCCATTTCGCTTTGTAATCTCAGTAATCATAGACCTTGTTTCTATTACCCGTTCTCGTAAATAGTGAATCCCTGAAGAGTAAGCGTATCTTGAGGGGCTTCAAAAGAAGCCACGTTAAGGTGTGGTTATAATTATTTGCCTCCAGCCGACACACGATTAGAGCGGCGTGTGGTATGACCATAATAGCATGTACCAAAAAAGAGCACTTTGAACTTCCTTCCGACAGTATTTACAAGGAAGTATGAGAAATAAAGGTCTTTTAAGAATTAAAGAGAAACAGTCCCCAGGGAGGCTGTGGATAGCAATACGTGAGGGACATGCGCAAGACTTGTGAAGTACTTGCTTCTGTTTTCAAATGTAAAAAACCTATCAAAAGCACAGCTTGTGATAGGTTTTTTATGCTATTTCTATTCCAATGCTACAGGGTGCGCTTGAGCTCGTCCCGAATTTCTCGGAGAAGTTTTACTTCCTCGCTGGGCTCAGGATGTGCGGTAGGTACTGCCTCTTCCTTTTTCTTAAGACGATTCATTCCTTTAACCACGAGGAAAATAACGAATGCGACAATCACAAAATCAACAATTGATTGAATGAATTTACCGTATAGAATGGTTACCTCACCTACCGATACTCCGAACTCCCCAAAATCTACCCCACCAAGGAGAAGACCAATGACGGGGGTGATAATGGTATCAACAAGCGAAGTAACTATTTTCCCAAATGCTGCTCCAATGACTACGGCAATCGCTAAGTCGACTACGTTCCCCCGCATTGCAAATCCTTTAAATTCTTCTAAAAACGATTTCATAAAAATGGTTATCTCTAGTGACAATGCCCTCTATGCTGTACCTGATCTTCACCACCGTCAACGATATGGTTCGCATACCATCGAGCAGCGATATATGTCGTGATCGGTACCGCAACAATTAGACCAATGCTTCCAATAAAAATTCGAATGAGTTCTGCCGCCACAATTTCTTGATTAAGCGAAAGAATAATACTCGAATTAGCCTGTGCAAGGAGAAGTACGAGAGGGAGCGAAACTCCAATATAGGCAAACGAAAGTGTATTCACTAACGAACTAATGTGATCACGTCCTACCCGAATCCCCCTCTGATACAGTTCCCGTGTGGTGAGTGCAGCATTCGCACGACGTAGTTCCTGTACGACCGAAACCTGTGTAATAGAAACATCATCAAGAACACCAAGAATACCAATCATAATGCTTCCAAGAAGCAGTGCCCCGAAGTCGAGAGTACCCTTTGTGCTGAAGTTTAAATAAATAGCCGCATCTGAACTTAATCCAGTTAAGTGAGACATATTTACAAAAACTACCGCAATGAGACCTGTTGTGCATATAGCGCCAAGAGTTCCTAAGAAAGCGATTATTGAGCGAGGTGTGACACCGTGTGTGAGAAAGAGTGCAATCGCCAGTACCAAACCCGATACACCCACACTTACGATCACGGGCGGGTAGCCAGCAAGGAGGAGTGGGACGAGTACAAAACAAATGGCCCCAACACTTAACCCGAGACTCATAAGCGCGCGGAAGCCATGAAAGCCAGCAAATACAATTAGTATCGTCACAAATAAAATACCTAGCGCGACAAGGGGAAATCGTCGATCCGCATCTTTGAAAGAGTAATATTCCACTCCATCTATTGATACGAATCTATTTACATAGAGCGAATCACCCACCTTGAGACGCATGAGATCATTTTCAAACGTCGCCACACTTCCTTTCCGTTCCCCTTCATGAATCAATACTTTAATTTCTTGCACAACTGAATCCGTATCAGTACCGATGATGTCTCGACTTTCTTCACTTCGAATTTCAAGAACTTCTGCTCGTACTGTCTCTTGTACCTCTTGGTGGAGGACCTGCGCATTCACGACAAAAGGCAAAAACAATAGTGCCAATATTCCGAGATAGTTCATAAACAATGAGTATACTCCTTACGATTCACACTGCACACAAATACCATAATATGTCACCACGTGGTCAGTGACTTTTTTAAAATGAGTGGTAATGAGCGGAGTGAGAAATTTTGGCTCTTCACAGGAAAGATGTTCAGTAAAGCCACACGTATTACAAATTATATGATGATGATGCCCGCCCATTTCGTATCGTCGTGCCCTGTCTGGATAATTGATTTCTTTTATAAAACCTTCCTTTTGAAGCATACGTACCGTGCGATACACGCTCACTTCGTTTGCCTTAACCTGTTTCACAATATCTTGAATTTGTACTGGCTGCGGCATCATTTTAAAAATATTTAGAATCTCAACGCGTTGCTTTGTCATACGCTTTCCCTTATTCAAGGTAAATTTTGTATTTGTCATACGATTTTCTGTATGGTATCTTATTGCAAGTTATTTGCAATAAGATTGGTATGTTTCTATATTCCATATTGGCTGCCTCGGCAATAGCACTACTCTCCGTAACGGGTGCTTTTTTTCTTGGAGAAAAGAGTCAGCTTCGCGGTATACACCGATTCATTCTTCCCATTGCAGTTGGAGTATTTCTCGGTGTCGCCTTTTTTGAATTAGTTCCCGAGACTCTCGAGGCTTCTCATACCTATGGACCAATTGCCATACTTTTTGGTTTACTTGGATTTTATCTTCTATCCCATATCCTCGACACCTATCACCATCATCACGGCGATGATCATGATGCATGCGTTCATAATGGAGCAAGAAAGCTTTTAATTGGGGACGGAATCCACAATCTTGCAGATGGTGTAGTGATTGCCTCAGCATTTATGATTAGTCCTGTTGTAGGGGCTCTCACCACATTTGGTATTGCTCTCCATGAAATCCCTCAAGAAATTGCTGAATTTGGCATATTACGAGCTGCAAAATATTCACGTAAACGGGCTCTTGTGCTCAATCTGTTCTCCGCAAGTACTGTTATTGTAGGGGTAATTCTTACCTTTCTATTTACGAATAGGCTCGAAGACTATGTATTCATTATTACGGGTATTGCCGCGGGTAATCTTATATACATCGCGACTGCCGATTTAATTCCCGAATTACGACACTCGCATCGAGATCACTTCAGTAAGTCATTTATAGCAACGGTTCTCAGCGTCATATGTATCGGTTTCCTTGTAACGTGGAGCAATAGTATCTAAGCCCCAAAAATAATGCGTGCAATATAAAAACCAAGTCCCGCACCAATAAGAAACGTCCCCGCAAGTATTATAGATAGATCTGTTTTTCCCATACGTACGTAGTGTAGCAAATCTTGCCCATGGAAATTAATAATTGACTTAATGCATATTTAATAGTATATATAACCTCCTCTTCACGAACGCACTCCTTCGAGCCCAGCACAGAAGATGAAATGTAGAAATTTTTTCTTGTGTGCTTGGCTCCTTTGAAGCTGAGTAATTCAAAAAAGAGGAACAGTTCCATAATGAAAATATACGACGAAATCACTGCCTTCAACCGTGTTTTTGCAGACACGATCAATGACTGGCGATTGATTGAAGCGGGCGAAGAAAAGCCAAAAGCATCTGTCGCACAGCCTGAAACCAACATCGCTCACCCCCTTTCAGCACATGAAGGAGGTGAAGATACCGACAACACAAGCGTTTGCAACCCGCATAGCGAGCGAGCAACGTAGAAGTGTGGGGCGATCATATTGATCGCCCTTTTTTTTATATAAATTTTCCTCATCTTTTATTCATGTGTGTCTCTTTATAGTAGAACAATCATATTGATATATGATTGTTCTTTAGAAGTTTTTCCCTTCGAGTGTTTCTTAACGGAAACACCTTCTATGGGATGACGTTTGAGTTCTCAACCAATCAATAGCGGAGTGCGAAATGAATGACATGTCCAGTATGCAAAATGGTGTTGAGGGAATACATCTGAAACAGGATAAGCGAGTCTTTGCAGGTGGGGGAACGCCGCATTTCCTCACATCGCATAGAGTTTCTTTCTTTGACCGGCGAGATGACCAATGGGAATCAAAAAACTCCCGGCCTCCCTTCCAACCATTAACGACGTCCATCATTCGCCACAAGTGAAGATGTTCGTCTCTCAAAAAATTTTATAAAGGGTGGCAGAACGCCACCCTTTTTTATATCTTTGGTTTTGCAAAATTCTTCATATTATTTTCATCCGTGTAAACGTATCATATTATTACCATTTTTGAGGAGAGGAGCACAGAGGAAATATTAATGATTTGAATGAGTTTTATAATTTCTTGTGTGCTTATCTCGTCATGCGGGTAAGCGAAGAATCTTTGAAGTCAAATAATGAGGACACAACCACATGTACGTTGAAAAATTCTCCCTCCTTTTCAGCCAGCGACTAGTGGAGGTCTCACGGAATTTTCTTTTACAAGATCTTCCTGACACTTCACGACATCTCTCGCGTGGAGGAAGTGATACTCAAGGTGATTCAAGTCATCCAAACTTTCAAAACACACAACCTGGGGTTCAGGTGGTGGAGACTTGCTTGCCTAATGCGTTAATTTAAAGGTGAGCAAATCATCAATAGAAAGCAAAACTCTATTGATAAAAGGCGGCCGTTAAAAGCCGCCTTTTTCTTTCACAGGAAAATATTAGATGTTGAGATTTCTTTGTAAAGCAGAGACGTCGTCCATGTCCGCAAGCTCAGCCTCAATCTCTACAATTCGTGACTCAATCTCACGGAGCCGAACCGTGTATCCATGGTCGATATATGCTTCAGAACCCAACTCTGCATCAATATTTTCGCCGCTCTCATGAATACGCTTCACGAGCTCGTCTCGTTCGCTAGTGAGAGCTGACAATTCACTTCGCAGTACTTCTTGTAGATTACCCTCCGATTTTTTAAATGATTCCATATAAAGATATTTTCCCACTTATCTTAGATTCGGCAAGTGAGACAGAGCAAAATACTAACGTACTTATTGTACATGCCCTCTCTCCTTTTTCATCGCGCGTATTGAATAACGATACGC
>JAYSTK010000186.1:0-18279 GCA_043719825.1 Candidatus Kaiserbacteria bacterium
TGTTTAAATTCCAGGGTGCAGAATACTTTGAAGTAGAGGATGCTGTAGAGCGCGAACCAGTTAAAGTTAGTTTCAATTAAGTTTTCATTCGTATGGAAGATCAATCACCAGAAGGAACAAAAATTTTCTACAACAAGCTTTGCCGTGATCGAGTGCCTGAGATAATTAAGGAAAAAGGCTTTGAATGTGGAGTGCGTGTTGTAGAACATGATGAATATAAACGAGAGATTATACGAAAGGTTTTCGAAGAAGCGAGCGGTGTTTCAAACCACACGACACGGGAAAGTCTCATGAAAGAACTCGCCGACCTTCTCATTACGATCAATGCGGTTAAAAACGAATTTAACATCACGGACGCTGAAGTAACTGAGGCAATGACAAAAAGTCTTTTGGAAAAAGGTGGCTACGAGAAACGACAGTACCTTTCATGGTCTTCTGATACTGAGTATTCTTCGCATGATCAGGGGCGCGGTTTCGACGACTAATTCAGAACGTACGAAATTGCGAAATTTCTTTGTCGAAACTAAAGTTTTCTCTTTCATCGTACGATCAGTACGTTTCACTCGAATACTTTGTTTCTTCGCGAAATTTCATCAATTTCGTGCCTTCCTACTTTAAGTTACTATGTCTAAACACATGTTACGAAATTATATCGCCTCACTCTTTCTCGTTTTTTTTCCTTTTTTAGTTCACGCCGAGTACATTGAATCATTTGATTCCCAAATTGAAATACTGAAAGACAGTTCATTTAATGTAACTGAGACGATTGAGTATGTGTTTACAGAAGAAAGACACGGTATTTTTCGTTATATTCCGCTCACTCACCCTGAGGTTTCAGACTACGTACTTAAAAAACGCATTATTGAACTTGATTTTGAATCAATAAAACTAGATGGCAATGATGTATCGTTCACAAAAGAAGGATCGAGCGATCAATTTTATCTAAAGATTGGTGATCCGAATGTCACCATTACGGGGAAGCACACGTACACTATTGAGTATCAAGTGAAAGGGGGACTTTCATATCCCATAAACCAAGGCGCAGAATTTTATTTTAATGTAACGGGAAACGGGTGGGAGGTTCCCATGAAGAGTGTGAGTGCACGAATCTTTTCACCCGACGCCATTTTTCTTCAAAATCGATCCTGCTATCGAGACATGAACGGAGGTAATGCTTCGTGTGACCAAATAAAGAATGAGGATGGAAGTGTAACGTTTCGGACTACTGAGCTCATGCCGGGAGAGGGTGTGACGATTGCGCAAGCACTCGACACGACAAAAGTTGAGCGAGTGCTTCTTGAACGCTTTAAGCTATTATGGATTCTGATTCCACTCAGTGCACTCCTCTTTGGAGTACTTGGGGTATTTCTCTATCGATTTAAAACAAAGTACAAAACAGGCAGAACCATCATCCCACAGTATGAACCGTATCCAGGTGTAAAACCTATGTACACCGGTCTTCTCATGGATGGTCGGCTCGACCCATGCGACATTACTGCGTGTATTGTGTACCTCGCTGAACAAGGATTTTTGAAGATTAAAAAGACAGAAAAAAAGGTCCTCTTTCTTTTGGAGGCTGATGATTATGAAATAACCTTGCTCAAGCCGATTGATGGAACTGTCAATGAATTTGAACATATGATACTTTCGTCACTACTATTTAGTAACACGACGAAAGAAAATCCAACGATATCCCTAAGTTCATTACAGAAAAAACGAGAGGGGAACAGGGCAATACTTTCGGAGCTTAAGACAATCCTCAATTCAGACTTGGTCATATCTGGTTTTTATCAAAAAAGTGATTTTAGTGAGGTGTTCCGCACGCTCTTCTTTATTACTTTTGGATTGATTATGATTCTTTTGTTTTCCGAATTGTTCACAATTCCATTGTTTTCAATATTCTATGAATGGTTACCATCCTCACTCATAGTACTGCTTGTTGTGAGTCTGCTTCTTTTTGTAATTTTTAACCGTCGACGTACACAAAAAGGCTACGAGGCACTTGATCACCTTAGAGGTTTCAAACTCTTTTTAGAAATGACCGAAAAAGATCGATATGCATTTCATAATGCTCCTGAAAAAAGTCCGGAACAATTCATGGAGTATCTCCCGTACGCAATAGCATTTGGTGTGGAGAAGGAATGGGCAAAAACTTTTGAAAGTATCACTATTCCAAACCCAGGATGGTATGACGGCGGAGGTGTTAGTTCTTTTTCAGCAATGAATCTCACCTCTAGCCTCGGTGGATTCTCGACAGCATTTGCAGCATCATCTGGCGCGTCTCCATCCTCAGGTGGAGGTTCTTCAGGCGGGGGAAGTGGGGGTGGCGGGGGTGGATCCTGGTAAGTTGTGTTGGATGAAATATTCTGTACAATTAGCATCTAACTATGGCAACACTTTACACACAACAAAGCAACAATATATTCAAAACATGGATGCTCATGACGGTATTCCTCGTCCTCGTCATAGCTATTGGCTATGCGGCAAGCTGGTATATGGGAAATTCAAACATTCTCTATATTTCAATTATTTTCGCCCTTATTATGAATGTGGGAAGTTATTGGTTTTCAGACAAACTCGTACTTTCAATGACGGGTGCAAAGCCTGTTACGAGTGCTGAATATCCTGAATTATGGAATGTGGTTGAAAATCTTTCCATTACCGCAGGACTTCCAATGCCAAAGGTGTATGTAGTGAACGATCCGGCACCGAACGCCTTTGCAACAGGACGAAATCCTGAACACGCCGTTGTTGCGACAACAACTGGCCTCCTTCAAATACTTACTCGTACTGAGCTTGAAGGAGTAATTGCTCATGAACTTTCGCATATTGGGAATCGCGATATGCTCGTCATGACGGTTGCTGTCGTGCTTGCTGGATTTATAGCGATGCTCGCGGACTTCTTTACACGAACACTGATGTTTGGAGGAGGAAATAATCGTGATCGACACCCTGCGTTTTTAATTTTTGGTATCGTCGGCATTATTCTTGCGCCATTAGCGGCACAACTTATTAAACTTGCAGTATCAAGACGAAGAGAATACCTCGCTGATGCTTCAGGGGCACTTCTTACGCGTTATCCCGAAGGACTAGCTTCAGCACTTGAAAAAATTGCGGCGTACGCTCGTCCGATGCAGAAAGCGAGTCATGCGACCGCGCACCTTTTTATCGCTGACCCATTTGCTGAAGAAAAGAAGTCAATTGGACAAAAAATTGGTGGGCTATTTCAAACGCATCCCCCCGCAGCGGATCGTATACGGATTTTGAGACAAATGGATTCGAACCAACAATGAGGTATATTGATTCTCAAATCGAGAAGTTAAAACAAGAAAAGTACAATGGGATTGAAACTGATAGTTTTTTAGAAGATGCAGGACGACTGAGAGATGGGGAGCCGTATGAATATGTACTGGGGTATGTGAATTTTCTTGGTGCGCATATCGACCTCTCACTTCGCCCTATGATTCCACGTCCCGAGACTGCCTTCTGGGTCGTGCGTGCTATTGAAGAACTCAAACAAAAAAGTGGGACACTTCGTCTCGCAGATACCTTTTCGGGGGCAGGGAACGTTGGGATTGCACTCCTTACGCATCTTCCAAATGCAACCGTCGAATTTTCTGAACTTGATCCCAAACTTAAAGCACAGATAGAAAAAAGTATTGCGTTAAACGGAATTGACCCTTTGCGTACGAAGGTGCTCACTGCTTCAGATGTTCAAGGGTTAGTCGGTGCGTACGATGCTATTTTTGCAGTGCCGCCATACGTCCCTTACGAAGCCCGAAACGAGCTTGATCCTGAAATGATTAACTTCGAGCCGCATCTTGCATTCTTCGCTCATGACAACGGACATGAATTCCATAAAATACTAATTGAAAAGGGGAGAGATTTTCTAAAAGATGGAGGCACTTTGTATATGGAAGCCGATATGGATCATAATGATGCAATTAGAAAAATGGTAGAAAATACGGCTTGGAACAAGCTCGAATTTTGGCCTGATCCCTATGGTGCCACGCCGAACGTGGTATTGCGTAAATAGATTTACTGTGATATAATAAAGGAAGTTCAATAACGGGAGTATCCCATGTTCTTACGTGTCACGTTTGCTGTCGTATGTGTCCTGGGCATTTTGTGTGCTCTCGGTCCCAAACAACAGACAACTAGCACACAAAGAAAAAGTAGCGGCACCGTCACAAGTGCCAAAAAAGATGAACCGAAAGAGTACATCAAAAAAATCAATTCAGCGCAACAGAGTGTTGAAAAACGACTGACGTCCATCAAGGTACCATCCAAGATGGTGAAGAATGGAAAGCTGCAAAGTCTTTCAAGCGAGCAAAAGCGTAACTACGCCATTCTCGCTGCATTCTTCAAGAATGATTCCGTGATGGTAAAAATCGCCGCATGTGAATCGTCATTGCTTCACAGTTTGCCGAACGGCAAACTGAACATCAGTCCTGATGGAAACGACGTTGGCACTTTTCAAGTTCGTGTTCCGGTTCATAAGAAAGAGCTTGGTCGGTATGGTCTTAATCCTGCCGACTTTACGCACAATGTTGCGTTCGCGACACACCTCAAACGGCGCGATGGAGATCGTCCGTGGAACTCATCACGTAACTGTTGGGAGACGCTTCGATTCATTGCTTAGTTCTTCATTTCGTTCTTTCAAGGCCGTCGATTTATTTCGACGGCTTTTTTGCAAGAATAAATTGACTTTTTGCAATTTATCCGTATAGTTTATTCACGTTCTTTTACTGGAGAGGCTCTGTGCCCAAGAAAACAGATACAGTATCCTTCACTCCGCTCGACGCCTCATTGTATGAGGTACTCGATGTGACCGAAGTTCCACAACGATCTCTTCGAAGGGTTGTGCGAGAGCTACAGGCTCTCCTTGTACAGAGGACGGTTCTTTACAACAAGTTGATCGAGCAGTATGCACTCGTCGTCTCGTATGCAAACACCGATCCACTCACAGGTACTCACAACAGGCGGTACTTCAACGAGGTCTTCAATGGGGAGATCCAGCAGTTTATGCGAGATGGCGGTATTCCTATGGCGATAGTGCTTCTGGACATCGATCATTTCAAGCGAATCAATGACACGTACGGACACCCAGCAGGGGATCTTGTTCTTACAAAAATGGGTGAAGTCCTTCACGCCATCGTTCGTTCCGCAGACCTCTGTGCTCGCTATGGAGGTGAAGAATTCATCATCATGCTTCGGCATGTGGATGCAGTTCAAGCCCAAGCCTTCGCAGAACGATTGCGTGTAGCAATCAAGAGGATGATCCAACTACCGATGCGTGGTGAAACGGTCACTGTCGAGGTAAGTATGGGCTTTGCGCTATTAAGGGCAAATGAGTCGGGGCAGGATGTTATCACTCGAGCCGACAAAGCGCTTTACAGAGCGAAAAAGGCCGGCCGCAATAGGATCGTTTTTGACGAATAGCCGAGAAGACTGCGAGCCCACCAACCCTCAGGGGAAGGTGGGCTTTTTTACGTTGACTTTATACATTTTCTATATTATAGTGCAGAAATCCTACAACCTGGAGATACGCATGAAAAAGCGCATGAATCCCCAGGAACGAATGGGGAAATGTAATGAAGAGCGCGCAATTGCGCTCACTCGTTCTTTGAAAGACATAGTGCCTTGGATACGAAATGTGAAGAAAGCAGGAACTCGCCTTGATCGGGCAGGGATCGATGTGAAGGTATTTATCAAATCCCCGTTTGCTAATCGCGATGTACTTGCGTTAATGCAAGTGAAGAGTTCGAAAGCGCATGCAAACTTATATGCGCGCACACATCCTGAATGCATGAAGGCTGGGGTGATACTCACCGTCGTAAATGACCATAAGACCGATGAACTCATACGGTCATCAGTGCTCTATGCGCTTGAGGCCGTGCGAACAAATCCAGTTCGACATGAGAGATTCGAACGACTGTATGCAACTATGCGCCATACGCCACTCCCCGTACACAGCAGTATGCGGAAGAACAGAAGCATACAAAATTCTGTCAAGAAATTTCCCCTTTGCACGTGCGAATCTATGAGCAAAAAAGTTGATTCCAACTTTTCCTGCAGTAATGTGAATTGTCATGAGTAGCAAACACATCCTCTTAAAGTTCTCGGCACATGCCTAAAGCGGCCTCACTTGTGGGTCGCTTTTTCTTTTTCATGCAAAAAATATATTGGTAGTGATATTGTTTATTTTAGAGGCACTTTTCATTGAAAGGAAAAATGATGGAAAAAATACAATCGTTTCTCGCGCACCATGGTTTGCCCACATTGTTCGGAGACATTATCGGTCAGCCATTTGTGTATGTCTTTAATGATGGGGATGAATGGTCTGGTTTAATCACCGGCATCCATATAGGAATATTTCGAAAGCAAATTATAATTGATACCGCTGGTTGGTATACGGAATGGGGAGAAAATTTTGTAATCGAAGAAGTAGAAATAGAAGATGAACAAGGAGTTGAGCAATCGGAAAAGATACGACCGTTGAGGCGAAAGAAAATAAAAAGATTGCAGCTCATTGAAGTTGATGGAGATGAATACTATGAGGGTACGTTTTACATTGCAAAATGACTACCCTTTATGAATATCTGTTCATATCAAAACGGCTTAGATAATAGGCCGTTTTTTATAAAATGGTACACTTCTCAATATGGACACTTCCGAAATAATACTTGAGCGTATAGAGAAGAA
Organism: Candidatus Kaiserbacteria bacterium; assembly: GCA_043719825.1. Taxonomy (GTDB): domain Bacteria; phylum Patescibacteriota; class Minisyncoccia; order Phycocordibacterales; family UBA918; genus Damh-18. Next base: position 6,706 of record JAYSTK010000186.1, read on the forward strand.
AGTAGATGTATTGCAGGCGACGGTGGAAAAAAGTAAAAAGTATTTACTCATAATGCTCGTTGGAACAATAGTAATGTTTATTCTGCCACTTCTCATTGCTGCCATTACTGTCCCAATGATAATGAGTACATTTTCAAACATGTATGCACTCTAAAATTAGTAGCATACAAGAAATAGTATGAGCAAAGTTTCAGAATGGAAAATATTTACTTCCACGGAAGAAGCGTGGGAGGAGATGCTTCTTCTTTGTGAACGTGCTCAAAAAAGTATTGATATCGAGCAATATATCTTTGGCGCGGATGGAACAATAATTGAAAAACTTTGCGATGTACTTCAGAAAAAAGAGAGGGAAGGTGTGAGCGTACGACTTCTTTTAGATGCAGTCGGAAGCTTTTCCTTTTATAGGTCAGAATTGTGCAAAAATCTAGAGCGTAATGGAATACAAATAGTATTTCATAAGACAACTTTTCCACCCTCTTTCAAAAGGCTATTACCATTTTTCTTGCGGGATCACCGCAAACTCATTGTTGTAGATAATGAAACAACTCATATTAGCGGGGTTATTATAGAGGAACGAGCACGAAGTTGGAGAGACACTACAGTCGTGCTTCAAGGATCAATTGCAAATGACGCAACGATACTTTTTGAAGACGCGTGGATCCATGCGAAGCGCATGAAACCGGCGGGTCGTGCGATCACGGGCGAGGGCAAAAGAGAATTTTTTTTTGCAGGTAACTCATTTCGAATTCGTGACAAGCATCTCTATAGAACGATTATCAGGAAGATGGCTGAAGCAAAAAAATCAATCTATATAACGACACCTTATTTTGCACTTACTAAAGATTTGCGCCGTGCGCTGTGGTATGCAAAAGAGCGAGGGGTAGAAATTGTGTGTATATTTCCACAACGCTCCGATAATGTTCTCGCTGATGTTCTCGCACGCTTTTATTATGGAAGATTATTACGCAAAGGAATAAAAATATTTCACTATACGACATCAATACTCCATGCAAAAAGTATTAGTATTGACAGTACGTGGGCTACCGTCGGAAGCTGTAATCTTGATTGGTTAAGTATTTGGCTCAATTACGAATTAAATATAGTGAGCGAAAATAACGAATTTGCTTTGGAAATCGAATCCATTTTTCTTAATGACCTAAGTACGTGTGAAGAGGTCACCCTAAAAACAAGTGGGTGGTATAAATTTTTCAGTCATACCTAAACATCATATGATGAAGGAAATTTTAACGAATGCGGAGGTGGCAGGATTTAAGCAGTACTGTTTGTAATATATTAAAATCTTTAAGCGGAAAGAGGGGGATATATTCTATACGGAGCGGAGGCGAGAGGATTTGAACCTCCGATCGAGTTTCCCCGATGCCGCCTTTCCAAGGCGGTGCACTAGACCACTATGCGACACCTCCGCTCCGTATGGAATTATTTCGTATTTGTGAAATTGTATAATTAGTTTTCGCGGTGCTCTTTTGCAGTCGCTGTTCCGATTGTAGATATTTTTATAAAATATCGACTACCTCATGGAAGCAGCATGTACTCGTTTCCCGACTTCATAATACTAAACCATCAGTAACCCGAGTAACCAATTACAGCTGAGGTATTAATATAGCGCATTTGTAGAAAAAATCGAAAAGAAGTATCGTATATTTCATAATGCCTAAACATTTGTATCTCCTTATCGGATTCACTCTCCTTACGGGTTTTGCGTTCGGTGTATATATATTTTTTGTTACACGGTCTCCCGAACCAAATGTCTCAAAACCGGAAAGCCAGAATGGGTATGAAATCATTGCGTACACCTATGGTGGCTGTGAACGTAGAGGCTGTTCCTCATTCAAACTACAAGACAACGGCACGTATGTGTATATTATGAGAACCTCTGCCCAAGGTGACCAAAGGTTTGAAGATGCGATCTCGTCTCGTCAGCAGGAGGAGCTCGAAACAGTTCTTAATGAAACAGATTTTGATGAATTAATTGGGAGTCAATATTCTGGAACATGTCCCGCTACATACGATGGTCTTGCATATCGATTTGAAATTCGCGTTAAAAATAACCGCTATAGTTTTGATACATGTAGGGAAGCAATAGAGGAGGAAGCGTTGTTTGTGGAATTGACCAAATATTTTAATGTGATGGACGCGACATACCGAAATCCGTAATTAGGTGCGATATACTTACTTATATGCGAATTTTCTTAGGAATACTTTTTTTTACAGCAATGGCTATTCCAAATGCCGAAGCACATGTCCCATATCTTATCTCGCAAACGTCACTCCATGACATAACACAAATAGAAGACCCACACATATCAAAAGCCTATTATGGAACGCTCGAAGGGTTCCCGCACACGTATGAAATTATAAGTACTGAACCGTTTTTACTATTTGCCGAAATCCTTATTCCCGATATACATGAGAGTGAACCGATTGTTTCAGGTATTGTGATCCGTGAAGTGGGAACAAGTGGTCGAGTGAGTGAGGTTGATCGACTACTTGCTACAGAATCAGAGTGGAATTCGTTTTATGAGCCTTTTGGCGGCGATAGTTACCGACGTGGAGCTTCCATTCTTAAAGAAGTCGAAGCCGGCATATATCGTATAGAGGTCACCACTCCGAACAATGACGAAAAATATGTACTTGTGGTAGGGAAAGAGGAGAAATTCGGAGAAATAGGATATTTTGAAACACTAAAACGAATGATTGAGGTAAAAGCTTTTTTTGGAAAATCTAAATTGAGGATTGTTGAATCCCCGTTTGTGTATATACCGCTCGTGATATTGTGCATTGGATTATTGGTCTGGAATTATAAGAGACGTCATCGTATTCAAAGTAAACCCGCACATGATTAATTATCTTTAGTGTATACTTTACATACGAATCTATGTTAGACACTGTAAATGAAATGGCTATTGTTGTTTCTGCACTCCTCACACTCGCAATTGGAAGTATTTGGTATTCTCCGTTAGTCTTTGGGAGCTACTGGCTTTCTGCGGCGGGTCTTTTTGAAGCCGATCTTAGAGCCTCTAAAAAAAATCTCATTCGAGCAATTATATATGCATGTATTGCAAACATTTTTTTTGCGTATGCAATAGCGCGGTTGGTGGCATTAGCAGAAGCTGAGAGGATGGCGTTTATTGAGATGTGTCTGCTTCTGGTGATACTATTGGGCGCCGTTATGGCAAACGTCGTTGTATGGGAAAAAAAGCCGCTCTCCTACTTAGCTATTCATATTGGTTATATTTCTCTTGTTGTTTGTTTCACTACGATCGTCATTGCTTTTTGGTCGTGGTAACTTAAATATATGATACATAAAATTCAAGTTGGAGTTATTTTTCTTCTCTTTCCTTTCCTGGGTTTATACTTGTATGCTCAAAGCCAGAACATACCTATGCGCGACATTTTTTCGCCCGGAACTCCGATTATTCATATAGGTGAAATTCCTATACAGGTAAAAATCGTAGATACACCAGATTCACGAAAACAGGGACTTTCAGGTCAAGAAGAACTACCGGGTGTGGACGGTATGCTTTTTGTATTTGATACATCTGATTATCACGAAATATGGATGAAAGGTATGAAATTTCCCATAGACATAATTTGGATTGATGAATCGCTCATCGTTATTAATGTCGAAGAAGCCGTGAGTCCGGATACCTATCCTCGCAAATTCCGCCCCACGAGACCCGCACGATATGCCGTAGAAACAAATGCACAGTACGCAGACACTTTCGGCATCACTGCAGGGAAGAAAGTGCGACTTCCGCTCAGCGTAGAAGATACGGCTAGTTCAAAGTAGAAAGTTGTGGTATAATATAATTCACGAATGTGATCGCTTCGCGCCACTTTTTTTGTTTTAATCAAAATTTAAAAAATAATACTAAAACCAAAAAAGTGGCGCGAAGAGGAAAGTCCGAACACACGCCAAGGTAAAACTTGGAAGAGTAGCGGGTAACGCCCGTCGTGGGTAACTATAGCGTTGCGAACAGAGACGCCAAGAGCGAAAGCTTACGGTATCTTCAGGGAAACTTGAAGATAAGTCTTATGGAGACATAAGAGTGAAACGGCAAAATACGTACTTGTGTGCAAGGCCGTGCCCCGTTCGCCTGATGAGGCTTTTGCCTCAGCAGGCGAACGGGGAGTGCCGCATGAGCGATACGGTAACGTATCGCCAAGGTAAATGATCACAAGAGTACTTTAAGTACTCTACAGAATTCGGCTTATATTCGTGCAAACACGCGCCCCACGGGGCGCGTGTTTTGTGTGTTACAATTTGTATGTATCAGCAGTTTTATTGTTTGTACTATGGAATCACAAGGACATATTGGAGGTGAAAAAGATTTAATTGCTGAAACCCTACGTTCCTACGCCCAAAATATCTTGGTGGTGGTATTTGGCTTACTTCCTGTTTTTTTTATTCCTTCAGCGTTTGTACCTTTCGAATATACGAAAATAATTTTTGTCGTTTTTGGTCTTCTCTCTGCACTCGTGCTCTATAGTCTCTCTGCGCTTCGTGCGGGAGGTGTGCATGTAGGAGTTTCTTTTACTATTGTAAGTATCTGGGCGCTTGCTCTCATTGCACTTATATCATCTCTTGTCTCGGGAGACTTTAGAGACTCTTTTATGGGTGATGTACTCACTACACACACTACAGGATTTCTTATTCTCCTTGCGCTCATCATGAGCACATGGGTACTCATTGATGCAGGGAAACGTTCAGTAATACGCCTCTACATGCTCCTTGCCGGCAGTACAATTTTACTCGTGCTCTACCACGTAATACGACTTTTTTTTGGTGCAGACACTCTCTCGTTTGGGATATTTACAGGAACCATTGGTACTCCAATGGGGGCGTGGAACGATCTCGCACTATTTCTAGGACTATCGGTCATCTTAGCTATTGTTGCACTCGACCAGCTCCCACTTACAAAGCATGGACGTATTCTTTTTGGAATCGTCACGTTTTTGTCACTCCTTATGTTGGGGGTGATTAATTTTTTCACTGTATGGATTGTGCTCGGTGTTACAAGTCTTGCGGTTATTGTGTACTCTTTAAGTAAAGACAGATTCGAGGGATCGACTTTACCGCTATCTGGTTCAAAGTCGGTTAATACTACGTCACTTTTTGTATCACTTGGGGTTTTTGCAGTATCTGTTCTTTTTATTATAGGTGGGGCATCGCTCGGTGCAATGATCTCAAAATATACACAGATCTCTTACATTGAAGTCCGTCCTTCAATTCAAGCAACTACCGATGTGGCACGAAGTGTATACGAACAAAATGCGTTTCTTGGTGTAGGTCCTAATAAATTTATTGATGCATGGCGAATGTACAAAGATCCGTCTATTAACAGTACGGTGTTCTGGAACACTGACTTTATAGCTGCAAATGGATACGTGACTACATTCTTTATTACGACAGGGGTGTTTGGAGCGCTTGCATGGATTATATTTTTATTAATGTTTATCCGAACGGGTATCCATATGCTTTTTGTGGGAGGTGACGGCGACCGTATGTGGTATTTCATTGGCGTGTCCTCATTTGTAAGTGCTCTCTATATATGGGGAATGTCGCTTATTTATGTTCCTGGGGCTGTCATGCTCATGCTCGGCGCACTTTGTGTAGGTATTACACTTACAGCTGAACGCGCTCTTGGAAACCATAAACGTGCACTATTTTCGCTTGTCACAAATAAGAAAACTGGTTTTATTTTCACGCTTCTTGTTATAGGTGTCATTATTGGTTCTGTGAGTGGACTCTATAGTGTTGGAAAACATTATGCAGCTGCATACGCTTTTAATAAAAGTGGTGCCATTCTACAGAATGAAGGAAGTGCTGCAGCAAGTGCAGAAGTGGAGCGTGCATTCAGTCTCTACCAAAGTGATATATACATGCGACGAATTGGAGAATTACAATTTGCTCGTATGAATGTACTGTTAGGCCTCCCCACACCCACAGATGCAGAACGTATAGAGTTTGAACGGACGATAGTAACAGGAATAAATGCTGCTGAACAAGCACGTGATTTGGATCCTCAAGATCCAGAAAATTGGGCACTTCTCGGTAGTATCTACAGTGTTCTTATGAGTGCAAACATTGAGGGTGTATATGAAAATGCAAAGACTGCACTCACAAGGTCTCGTGAGCTTAATCCAAAAAATCCACTCACCGCACTCAATCTCGCAGTCCTCGAGGGAAGAGCGGGGAACTATGATGCTGCAAGAACGTATACGAATGAAGCAATATCTTTGAAGCCAGATTTTACTGATGCCTTTTACTATCTTTCACAAATTGATATTTTGACAGGAAATGTAGAGGGTGCGATTCGTTCTACAATTTCTATTATTACCCTTGAACCTCAAAATCCCGTACGCTATTACCAACTCGGAGTACTCGAAGCGGCGCGGCAAAATCCTGATAATGCCATTGTGGCATTTGAACGTGCGGTAGCGCTCGATACAAATTATGCAAATGCACGATATTTCCTCGCGCTTGCGTATGATGCAAAAGGAAGAAAAGATGATGCGCGTCGTGAACTTGAGAAAGTGCTTGAGCTCAATTTAGGAAATACAGAAGTCATGCGTCTGATTGATGTGCTAAAAAGTGGGGGAAGTCTCAGTACAAGTGCAATTTCTCAGGATGAGACAACGATTGTTCCTGAAGCTCAAACTGTTAATGCGGTAAATGGCACCGTCTCGACTGATGTAAATCCTAATACCCCACTTGTCTCACCTGTTAATACAGTTCCCGAAGCAAAAGATACACCGACACCACAATCAGCTCCGACTACAGAGGCGGATCAAACTGAATAATGGTAACGCGCGTAATCAATGCAATGTATAAGGAAGTACGCGGTCTTCATCAGGCCGCGTATGTTCTTGCACTTTTTACGATAGGTTCGCAACTTCTTGCACTCATTCGAGATAGACTACTCGCTAATCAATTTGGAGCGGGGATTGAATTAGATCTTTACTATACTGCGTTCCGTATTCCTGATTTTCTGTATGTGCTTTTTGCATCTACTTTGTCAGTGTATGTCCTCATACCATTTGTGGCGGAACGAATAACGGGAAATGATACTCGACCTGCGCGAGAATTGCTCTCACAAGTATTCTCACTATTTCTATTTGTCTATAGTGCGCTTGCGGGAATTGTTATTCTTTTCGCACCATTTTTTGTACCAATAGTTTTTCCAGGATTTGAAAACGAGTCATCGACGCTTGTGGCGCTCATGCGTATCTTAATGCTTCAGCCTCTTCTTCTCGGTCTTTCCAGTTTGCTTGGAGTAATTACTCAATTTGGACATCGCTTTGCGCTTTATGCCGTAAGTCCACTTCTCTATAATGTAGGAATTATAATCGGAGTACTTTTTTTGTATCCCTATATGGGTATGATAGGTCTCGCGTGGGGCGTTGTGATCGGTGCAGCTGGGCATCTTATGGTTCAATTGCCTTTTATCAAATCTCATGAACTTGCACCTCGACTACTTATACGTTTTGATTGGAAAGCTATCGGTGAAGTTCTTCGAATATCTATACCGCGAGCTCTCACACTCTCACTCCACCAATTCGTACTGCTTGGACTCATAGGGTTTGCGAGCATCATGACAATTGGATCCGTGTCAGTGTTTCAATTTGCATTTAATCTCCAATCGGTCCCCCTTGCCATTATTGGAGTAAGCTATTCTGTTGCAGCATTTCCGCTCCTTGCGCAACTCTATGCAGAAAAAAAGTTTGAGGAGTTCGGTAGGTCACTTATGAATGTGCTGCGGCATATTATTTTTTGGTCTCTTCCCGTTATTGCGCTCATAGTAGTAATTCGTGCTCAATTTGTTCGTGTCATTTTAGGATCAGGGGCGTTTGACTGGGGGGACACTCGACTCACAGCAGCGATTCTCGCACTTTTTGCACTTTCACTTGCTGCACAATCTATGCATTTGGTACTCGTCCGAGCACTGTATGCGGCACAAAACACGCGGCTACCTTTCTATGCGACATTGTTTTCATCAATACTTGCACTTTCCGGAGCATTTGGATTTCACGTTCTTATTACAGAAACAGTATGGTTCAGAGTCCTTCTCGAATCATTAATGCGACTCAATGATGTAGAGGGAATTGAAGTGCTTGCCCTTCCTCTCGGCTATTCATGTGCTTTAATTCTCCAAGTCGTATTCTTAATCCTCATGAGTAAGGTTGAACTTTTCATAAATGGTCGGCTATTATTTTATACACTCTCGCGAGGCATAGCTGCTTCTATTATTGCTGGATTTTGCGCGTATACGACACTTAATTTTTTTGCGACAGGAATTGAAGCAGATACGCTTTTTACAATCTCTCTACAAGGTTTAATGGCAACTACTGCGGGTTGTGTGGGAGGAATGGCAACCTATTATGTATGTAGAAGTCCAGAGCTAAAAGAAGCGTACCAAGCGGTACATAAAAAGATTTTTAAAACGGCTGTTGTGGGGCCGCAGGACGAAGACCAGCTCTCTCTTTAAACCTTCTGAAGCACCTCGATCTACTTTGTTGCCTTCGTCGCTCAGACAGTCATCGTATATTGAATACGCCTCCCGTCTTCGCTTCTTGGCGCCGCGTATCTCGGGTACTTCAGAAGGTTTAAAGTGTGTGAAGCATTTTCTGGTCCTGGAGGGCAAAAAATCTGTATTGTGCTACAGTAACTCTATTCAGGACTGATGGTGAGGCTAAAGAGTATTAAAATCCCACAATGAAACTTTTATTTATCCGAGAGCATGTCTTAAAAAACCTCAGATTCAAGGCGACAAATTATGAGAATCTGAAGCGTATTCATTATACGATGAATATTCGAGTGATGCGGGCAACGCAGAAGGTGAGGCTTTTTAAACATGCTCTATGAAGGAAATACGTAATTTTTCAATCATTGCCCATATCGACCACGGAAAATCAACGCTTGCTGACCGCATGCTCGAAATTACCCATACGATTGAAGCTCGCAAGATGAAAGCACAAGTGCTTGATTCTATGGATCTAGAGCGTGAGCGCGGCATCACGATTAAGATGCAGCCCGTGCGTATGGCGCACACATATAATGGAGTAACATATGAAATTAACCTCATTGATACGCCCGGTCATATCGATTTTTCGTACGAAGTCTCGCGTGCACTAAAAGCCGTCGAAGGAGTACTTCTCCTTATTGATAGTACGCAGGGTGTGCAGGCACAGACTCTTTCGGTGCTCCAGATGGCGCGTGAACAAAATCTTCTTATCATTCCCGTACTTACGAAAATTGATGTGCCCCATGCCCGTCGTGAAGAAGTTGCAGATGAGGTAGTGATGTTGCTCAAATGTGCGCGTGAGGATATTCAATATGTTTCTGGTCGCACTGGGGAAGGTGTACAAGAGCTTCTCGACCTCATTTGCGACCGTATCCCACCACCACGTACGCCCCTTACAGATACCTATCGCGGGCTCGTATTTGATTTTAAATATTCAAACCATCGGGGCGTTATTGTGTACATGCGCGTGTTTGACGGTGCAATAAAAAAGGGAGACCGACTCAACTTCATGGCAGCCGATAGGAGTTTTGAGGCACTCGAGATAGGCATTCTTGCACCTGAAGAAAAACCAATTGATGTGCTAAACGCCGGGGAGATTGGGTACATTGTGACCGGTATTAAAGAGCCGGGAGTGGTTTCTGTAGGAGACACGCTTACTTTTGAGCGTGCACGTACCGAGTCACTCGATGGATATCGCTCGGTGCCGCCCGTGGTGTGGGCTTCGGTGTTCCCTGAAAGTCAGGATGATTTCACAATTTTAAAACAAGCGCTTGATCGGCTTCGTCTTTCTGATTCCTCACTATCATATGAAGAAGAATCGTCTGGTGTTTTGGGTAGAGGTTTCCGCTGCGGGTTTCTTGGAATGCTTCACCTTGAGATTGTGACGGAACGTCTTCGTCGAGAGTTTGATATCGAGATTGTCATCACATCACCGTCGATTGTGTATGAAATTACTTACGATGATGGAAAAGTTGAAGAAGTGTATGCTGCGTCACGCTTTCCGGAGCATGGAGCGAAAGTGACTGTTCGGGAGCCATGGGTACTTGCACAAATTATTCTCCCACCCGATTACCTCGGTGGCGTTATGACACTTCTTTATGATCATGAAGGCAGCGTGCTTGAAACTGAAGTATTTGGAGATGGTCGCAACTTGCTTACGATTGAAATGCCCCTTCGCGAGCTCATGCGTAACTTCTTCGATCGTTTGAAGAATGCAACAAGTGGCTACGCGTCATTATCGTACGAGATTGCTGAGATGCGTGCAGCTGATGTGGTACGTCTCGATGTACTCATTGCTGAAGAAGTGGTACCGGCATTCTCGAGAGTGATAGGAATCCGCCGAGCAGAGATTGACGCAAAGGCGATTGTAGAAAAGCTCAACACAACACTTCCGCGTCAGATGTTCGTGACCAAAATCCAAGCAAAGGCGATGGGACGCATCATTGCGTCACGTTCACTTTCCGCGATGAAAAAGGACGTGACCGGGTACCTCTACGGAGGTGACATTACTCGAAAGATGAAACTTCGCGAAAAACAAAAGCGCGGAAAGAAAAAGCTACTTGCGCATGCAAAAGTTAATATTCCGCAGGAGGTTTTCATGAAGATGATTAAGAGTGACTAGAAAAGAAAAAGACCCGATGACATTTGTCATCGGGTCTTTTTCTTTTAAACGCCTCCTACACTTCCTGAGTATGCAAAAATCATGCTGAGCGCAATAATAATTGCTATTATAGACCAGATCCACTTTATGGCAGTTTTCGACTTCTTATGAAACAAGAAACTCATAATGATACAATAATAACACATGTTTGATTTTCATGAAAAGCGGAAAATCCGTAAAATACTGTATTCGAAGATTTTTATTGGGGGTGTTTTCATAGTAGCTGGTTTTATACTTCTGAGCGCGTATGAACGTTTCACTATTGAACGTGAGATGGCGCTAAAACTACGAGACAGAATTGATGAATTAGAGGCACTTGAAGTGCGCGCTACGTCATTAGGTGGTCGTGTCGAGCACCTGCGGAATGAACGTGGAATTGAAGAAGAACTCAGAAACCGCTTTGATGTCGTGAAAGAAGGGGAGCAAGTAGTGGTAATCATTGATGACGAGACACCCAAACCTATTTCTGCCTCTTCTTCAAATGGCACATCGGCAGAAACTAAAGAAAAATCATTTTTTGAAAAGATACAATTTTGGCAGCGATAAATTCGCATGGTATAATCGTCAAACTTTACAACGTAACCTTTAACGTATGACCAACCCGCAAAAGCAAGTCACTGTGTATAGCACTCCTTCATGCCATTTCTGCCATGCTGCAAAAGATTATTTTGATGAAACTGGTGTTGTGTATGAGGACGTTGACGTAATGGCTAACATTGAGAAGCGAAAGGAGATGATAGATATGACTGGTCAAATGGGTGTTCCCGTAATTCGCATTGGTGATGATGTAGTGGTGGGATTTGATCAAGCGAAAATCAAAGAACTTTTAGCGGTCGCATAAGGTAAAGACAAGCAAAACCGCTCTGA
>JAYSTK010000020.1:0-2117 GCA_043719825.1 Candidatus Kaiserbacteria bacterium
GGTGTAACTAAAATTAAGTGCTTTTTACACGTAGAAAATATGCTGCAGTATTTAATTTGCCGCCAGTTCAGGAATGTACTTTAACTCTAAGCTTGACTCGTACTGATAAAAATATTGCCACATATGATTACAATAATCAAATTAGTACAAAAAATAAGATTTCAAAAAGCACACCTACAAAAAAGAGATTTGAAGAGCTAATATTAAAGTTTCCTAAGCAAGTTATCGTTACACATGTTGGCCTGTCAACAGATGGTAGCTTACTAGATATTATAGGTAGAGAGCATCCATTACTTCCTAAAATTCAATATATCAAACCTAGTAGTGCTGAGCTGGTTGCCTATTACAGGAAAGATAATAAGTTAAAGGTACTATATAGATACTTGTTACTAGATTCGTATGCTCCTGGCAATATTCATTGGGCAATGAATTCATGGTCACACTTTTTTGCTATTGATACAAATACTAAACATATTGACGGGCATAGAGTGTCAATTACAAGTGTAATCCATGGTTCTATTAAAGGCACCGAAAATGGTTCTGGTATTTATAAATTTGATACTTACTACACTGAAGTAAATACGAATCTTTCATGTAATCCAGAAACATTTGCAATTTGTAAATTGATTTCGAAAATACTTAAAGAGTATGACGTAGAAGGAGGTGCTCACTTCGGAATTATTACTGATTGTGAACTAAGTCTAATTGATGCATACAATTCGAGAACCCAGTGTTTCTTACCAGACCTTTTGCCCGGACTTTACTTGCCAACTAACTTTCATATTATGTATGCAACTGCAGAAGCGGCTAGGGATACATATATGCCGAATAAGATGATGGCGATGTGTGATAGTGCCGCATCTGCTGCATTTAAAAGTCTTGTGATTGAATCTAAGTAATACAATTATTTTCGCCTTTAGGCGAGTTTCTTTCTTTTGTGTAGCCAAAAGAAAGAAACCAAAGAAAAAGCTACCCCGCTGCTGCTTGTTTCCTTCGGTCTTAGCGCAACGCTGGTACGGCTGCGGAACTCGGGCTACACCCTCAGACAGTCCTCGCCGTTTAACCCAGCATTTGCTCAAGCCTCAGGCGCGGCAAGGGGATATAAAGTCAAAAGCAAAGTCAAAACCATGTGAATGCTGTCATTGCGAGCCTAAGGTTTTATCCTAGGCGTGGCAATCTAGTTTTCCAGATAGCTCTTTGCTGGATTGCTTTGTCGCTTCACTCCTCGCAATGACGGCGAGTGGTGCTTAGCAGGTTTTCTTCTCCCTCATCACGCTGAGTAGCGCAGACAAAATAAGATGAAGGCGAGCACCTGTCACAACCGACTTAGCGCTTTAGCGCTTAGGGAGGTTGGGGAAGACCCTTGCGGTCTTATGAATCCCGCAGTAGCTCACGGTTTGTGTGAGCTGCTAGGTTGAGTTGCACAGCCGCTTATTTTGTTGAGCAACGCAAGGAAGGCGAAGGCCGTGATGTCGGGCTACCCTCGACTTGTACCTCAAACCACTAAGACCGTAAAGGGCTTCCCCACAGAATATATGTGCTGAAGCACATTAGTCTGAGTGAAAGTGGCAAGCAAAGTGTGAAGGGGGGATTAAAAGTCAACACCATACTGGTGCAAACTTTGCTGGCTTTTAGTTAACTTTTCTGTTTCCACCCTGTCATTCAGAGCGTAGCGAAGAATCCAGTAGTTAGGTATGGTTTTAAAGGCTGGATTCTTCGCTACGCTCTGAATGACGGTGGGTGATATTAAGTATATGTTTTGTATATTGAACAAATAAATAGGTTCAAACACAATTATTAACTGCCCTGCAAACCAATATATATAAGGCTCTCAGAGCATGCTTATAAGTATAAATTCGTAACAAAAAATAAGTTTAAAAGCTCACTTTTTGTTATGTAATACGGCAGTTTTATTTATGTTTGCCGACTTGGTTGCCTATAACGCCGCCAACTGCTGCGCCGCCAACGGTACCCCAAGCGCTGCCGCCTGTAAGCACTGCGCCAGCCACTGCGCCAACGCCTGCACCAATAGCCGTATTTTTATCGCGTTTGGTCATGCTGCTGCAGCCGCTTAAACTTAGCAATAAGACCGCGCCAACTAATAAAGCGATAAGTTT
>JAYSTK010000003.1:0-17965 GCA_043719825.1 Candidatus Kaiserbacteria bacterium
CGTACGGTAACATAAAAGTAGAGTGGAAGAATTACACAGAGAAAGGATACGAGTGTCACTTAGAGAACGGAGAAGTTTATAAGCCTGAGTAAAATATGAAATTAATTATAATTATTGGAGTAACTACTATTGTAATTATTCTTGCAGTTTTGATTGTTACACAAAACCCAAAACAGATTGGGTACATTGCACCGACTGCATCTACAATCGAAATCAAAGAAGTGGTGAAGCAAGAAAATGTCCTCCAAAGTAGAATCAAAAAAGCTCAAGAAGAAAAGAAAGTAGAAATAGAAGCAAACGCAGAGAAAGTTCGCCTCGCGTCTATCACTCAAGCGAACGTAGAAATTGAGCTAGAAGTAACTACCGCGTTCCGTAAGGAGATAGAAGCGAGAGAAAAAGAGTTACAAGCACAGAGTGTTGCCTATTGAAGAGAAGACGAGAATGTGAAACGTCTGATACACGAAACATTCCCTGACGCACCTATCATGGTGAGAGTGGCACAAGGCGAAAGTGGAATGAGACAGTGGCATGCAGACGGTAGAGTAGTTCGAGGTATAGTAGACAAAGACGATACAGGCTTAATGCAAATAAATAGTAGGTATCACAGCAAAGAAGCAAAGAGGTTAGGGTTAGACTTTGAAAACAGTATTGTAGATAACGTACAAATGGCACGAGTTATATATGACACTCAAGGAATCACCGCATGGGTTTATTACAATAATCATTTATCTCAACTATGAGTAAAAATATACCGTTAAATTTTTTAACAATCCTTATACCCTTTTTGTGTGTAGCAGGTCTTGCGTATGCTCTTTCTCATCCACCAGAGAAAATTATGTATCAAATTGACATAGACACAAAATGGTGCAATGAAAATGGAGGACGTATTATAGGTACTTTGGTACACTATAATTGCGTTTTTCCTCCTACAATATGAACAAAATAGAAATAACAGTTAAGTATTCAGACAAAGAAAAACAAGTGTTAGCTCAAATAGTAAAAGTAATGGAGCCGGGACTTAAACACTTTATACAGACATTAGTTTTCTCTTATGAAACTGATAGTGTAGTTGACTGGGGATATATAAAAAAAGTTAAAGCAGGTTGCAAAAAAGGTTTTGAAAAAGAAGAAGGATGGATAGTACATGAAGTTTTAGTTACACATTAAAACATGACAAACATCATCTACAAGCTCTGTATCTGGGCACTTAAAAGAGACTTCGGTGCTGACTGTTTTGGTGATTCGCCTACCTGTATACAGTGTAGAGCGTATGATGTACGAAAGTTTTTAGAAGAGGCAATAGACTTAGGGTAACTATGTTAACTACTGGACTCGGTAGGGAAATAACTCTACCTCCTGTACGCGCTCATACATGGCGGAAGAGAAGGACGGATATGTACAAACTCTGGGATGCTCTGATTGAAGAGGCTAAGATAGAGGCAAAGTTATACAAAAACGAACACATGTACTTTATGTTAAACAACATGACAGGGAAAACTATACAGGTTGCGGAGTGCAATCTAATACGACGCTATCTTAAATTATAGAACCCCTCAAAACGAGCGATAGGCAAGGTCCTTACGCTCTTTTTTGGTCCTCCATAATTAGTCTCTGAAAAGGTTACTGTACTGCTAGACATGCTATGTACGACAACATAATGCCACAGGTTGCTTTTAGGATAGTAGAGCACACCTATTTCACCTGTAGAGCCTAAAGAAGCGCGTATGACTCTTGTGGAAGGTGTGGTGGGGTATACCGAGCGGACGTAGGCCCAACAGTTACTTCGTATGTAATAAGGTAGCTCTTTGTACGGCTGTATAGTATTGAAATTGCCTTGAGCAGGGTTAATAACATCTACCACTTCTTGGGAGACTGCTATGTGAGGAAATGAAAGTATTAAAAGTGTACAAAAAAGTAAAAGTTTCAGAAGCGATTGTTATAGGAATGTGAGTCAATTCTCACCGCTGTTTCTACCGACGAGGAAGAAATGCGGACTGCCAGTGAAGTATCTATCGTTTGCCTATAAATTATATCATATTGACACTAAAAAACACCCCTTCCACGGGTGTTCTCTAGCGAGGTATGTATAAAGAACTATCTTTACTAGTCTACCTTATTTGGTACGAAGAACACCATCGCTCCTGTGAGTAACAGCATTACTGCTGTTTCAATAGTAGTATCTGGTGTGATACCGAACGGTTCGAGTACGATTACGAGAAAACCCATAACTACAGGAACGAGTGCTTTTGCTATGTATGCCATTTTATTTTGATACGTCTGTTAAATAATTATTAAAATTGTGTTCTGTTAAGACTGAAATATCAGGCTTACTTTTCCAGAGTCGCACACAAACGTGGGGACCTGTTGTCTTTGAACCACTGTTACCAGTATAACCTATAACGTGTCCTTGTTCATACTGTCCATCAGGGGCACAATGTCCTAGATGAAGGAATTGATACGTCCCTTGTTTTGTCTCTAAGGTCGCAACAATCCCTGTTTCTTTCCCGATAGACTTTGTAAGTTTTCCAGATAGAGGCGCGTAGATGAGGGTGCTCAGTGGTGTACCGTAGTCAACTCCGATATGGTGTTTTGTCCTAGGGTAAAACGTAGGGTTATACACTCCAAAACCTTGAGTGATTCTGAAATTTCCTTTTAAGAAAGGCTCTGGTTTTTCTTGAGGTATAAGTGCTTTGAGTCCGTCGAGAATACTCTGGAGGAAAGTCTTTTTACCGCCCTCAATAGCTTTTCTGTACAGGTTCCAGTCAAATGTCTTAAAGAGTGGTCTTATGTCTTTTTTAGTCTCGTGGTATTCGTGAGTGACGTCTTTTAGTTTTGTCTTTTGGAAATACTCATGGGACATTTCGTGGAGACACGTCTGTACAAAACCATTAAAGCCACGCCGTTTAGTATTCTCGTCTGCCCAGAAATAAAAGTCGCCGTAGAAGTCGTTAGAGTTAAGGTTAGCACCACGAAGTGTAGGCTGTATACCCCATTTAGTTCTCTGCGCGTCACTCATGTGGAGTGCTACTACGTCATATCCTTGGATTAGATACGGAGTTATAAACTCTTTGAACCATGCGTGGTTTATTCTCTCACCGATAATAGTAGGCTTAAAGTCTTTGTATAAAAAATCCACAGTCCATTCGTTCCCTAAAGTAGTTCTGATACTCTCTAGTTTAGAGGGTAGTGTTTTCCACTTTAGAGCACCTTTGTCGGCTGTGAGAATGAGCTTACGCATATTTTGAACCTTTTTCTTTCTTTGGTGTCACTTTACGTTTAAGTACTAGTTTCTTTTTCATGGTATTTCGTAGACATTTAATGCTTCTGATAATTGTTCTTTAATGCGCTCGTCGAGGTTTACTATCTCGTACAGTGCCCATGTCATTATGGGAAAAACTACAAACATAATTACCCCTATCGCTCCCATAAATTTATTCTTCCAGCCGTTGCTTTCCCGTAGTTCTCTTTGTATTTCCTGTATGACAGCTAGTGCAGTAGCATGTGCCTCTTTTGAAGTCTTTACGTGGTCGGCTAAGTTGTCACCCATGTGGGCAATAGTAGTATTGACGTTTTCAAACATGCTTGTTATTTCTCTGTTGCTAAATTGTTCTGCTGGCATACAAGGACATTATTTATAATACAAAAATTATAACACATAATTTTAGAAAAATGAGAAGAAGCCTGAGTTAGAAGCAGTTATCATCTGAAACGAAGCAATAGCTCTATCAGTAGTTCCACCACCTGCTAATGTAATAGACATTGATTGTGAACCAGTGCCGACAATACCATTACTGTCATATATTTGAATTGTACCTGCTGAACCTGTAGCTCGTTCCACAGCGCCTGTTGAAGCATCAGAAAGTCCATCGCCATCATTTCTTACTGCCATTACTAACCAACAATTAGGATTTACTATCGTAGTACTTGTAGACAAAGGAGTTCCTATAGAAGTCGCGGTATTTTGTGAATCTGGGACACCAGATTGTACCGCGTTAAAATAAGAAGTCCCTGCTCCGTAAAGAAACGACGCATCTCCAGATAATGTTGCTATGATATTATTTGCACCTAAAGCCGGATTTATTAGATACCAGAGTTGTATAGGTTGAGGACCCCCACTACGTGTCAACGGCGTCATAGCTACACCATTGTAAGTTATTCCTGAAATCGAACGTGTGTTAAGAGTCATGACTCCAACCCATAAAATACGGTTAGTACCCGAACATGTGTGTGACCACGTTAGTGACGTCCCGCTATTAGTGAAACTTTCAGAAAAAGTATCGTACATATTCTATACAACAAAGTTACAACTAGAACGGGTACGAATGTTCACACGCCAGTTTTCTTCGATTGTGTATGTTAAGGTGCTCATATATTTTAATTATGCTTGTACTTGAGCCACTACTATATCCCATTTAATAGCTGCTGAATTGTATATACAGATTAAATATCCTGTTTTTGAAATTACAGTAGAGATAGGAAGTATCACTCCTACGGAACGATAGATAGGGTTAAAAGCAAATGCTCTCGCTATACCGTTGTCCGAGTAGCGTATGAGTATCATGTTTCCGTCTTCGGGTATGCCAGATGGCGCAGAAAATATAGCATCAACTGCGAGTGCTGTAAGTGTGTAGACATTACGCCAGTTAGAACCAACAGGAGTTGGTGTAGCGGTAGACACGTCGGTAGTCTTGTCGTAGTCTAGGTATTCTTTTTGTATTTTTGTCATGTTATTAAAATTATATCACGTTACCCTACACCCATCATCATCAGGCGCTGATTGTTTACTCCTGAGACAGTAGTGGTGATTGTGAAAGTTGGTGTGGCAACGAGAGCACTAGCTCCCACAAGTGCAGTTGCTGGTACAGTCACCGTGATAGTTTCTTGTGCGGTGATGTTGTACGTCGCAAACGCGTCCCATGTGATGGTGACTACAGTATCAGAAGTTCGCACTACTCCCGCAATAGCTTGTAGGGCTTTTGGTACTAAGTTCCAGCCTGTTGCTTCGGCTTGGGCAGAAGTAACACCGTTGATGATGTTCTGGCGTTGCAAGTCAAACGAAGCTGCACCCGCCGCTATCCACGTATCGCTTGTGAGTGTGACAATCAGAGTTTTTCCTCCCGCGACAATATCAGCCTCCGTTACAGACGCTGTGATTGTTCCCGTGAGTGCTGCACTTTTTGCGCTCTCATTTTTTAATAGGAGCAGTAAACTCATAGAGTGTTAAGCCGCTAGTGTGTATTCTTCCCAAAGAACGCCTACTTGCCAATGATTGGTCGCTGGGTTCGAGGTTGTTGCGGCGGCATCTACTGTCACCAATAAAGACTGGCCTGCACGTAAAGTAATTGGTTCACCAAATGGCAGCAATGAGCTTCCATCGACAAGCACCTGGCCAACTGCTGTATGGAGCCGGAAGCCACCAGCTGCCTTGAACATTGCCCCTTGCGTTGCCGTGATGGCTGTCGCTGCTCCACCGTCCGATGCGTTCGCACCGCGTATGACTACGCTTGCGCTTGATACTAATGCGGTATCTCTGGACGCCTTGGCCAGTGTTGTTCCCCCTGTGGGTAGCGCTCCTGGACGAGATAGTTTAATGAACGGAACAACGGCTGCCAAGGCGGCGGTCGCATCATTCTTTACATCCAACCCCGTCACACGCACTAGCACTGTCGAGCCTGCTGCGTTTTCGATGGAGAACACGTTTTGCAGCAGGGCCGCAGCGCCAGGCGTTCTGAACGAACCAACTGCACCAGTGAAAGAAATGTTGCGTTTACTATCAGTGTCTACTGGTAGTGGTGTACTGCCTTTTACATCGGTAAAAGTAGCATCCGTGCCGTGTCCGACTTTCACACGCTGTGCTTTGAAGCCTGAAACTGCTCCACCGTTTAGGGTGGTCAGCTCGTCGGTGGCAATCGTGTCACCACCTGAACCTAAGTTGATTATTGTATTATCTGCCATATTATTTTTTTAGATATTAAAAGATATTAAATAGTTCCGTAGTTTACGATAATCTCTGATACTGCAACGGCGGTCGCGTCTGCGTCGGTGGCTCCTGCTGTAATGGCAAAGGAAATACCCGCGGTGAAGTTCACCCCTTCACTAGGGAGTGGAATGTTTGTACCAGCACCTGCTGTATTGCCTGGAATAAGCCATACATGAACAGGCACATCTGTACCCACGACAGGTGTGGTTGCTTTGTTGTAGAACTTTAAGTAGCGAGGCGAAGCGTTTATGTTACTTGCTTGTACATATCCAAGAGTTCCAGCAGATGCCTTAATAACGGTTGCATTTGTCGTCGCGGCGGAAATCAGCTTGTTGGGAGTGTACCCTCCTGTTGCGGTTGCTCCGTCATTTACCAACCACGGTGTTGTGTTTGGAGTGTTTCCAGGTTGTACTGTCCAAACACCTGTTTGTGAGGCCGGTACGATGTCGTCAGTGGCAATGGTTACACGTTGTACAGTAGCACTTCGAACACCTGAGCCAAACGCTGGAGCTACTCCGTTCACCGTAAGTACATCTACGTCACCGATGTTGTTAGTACCAGCTGGCGTAGCTGCGTTATTTTGAACAAGAAATGTACCAGCGTTAGTTACCGGATGAGAAGGAACGGAATCAAGAGAGACAGGAAGTGTTGTTATAGCCGCCGTACCATCTGAAAGACGGACAAAAGCGGGTGTGCCCACTGGAGCGTCCACAGTAAGTGAACCTGCGTTGTCTGTAACTGCTACCGTACCTGTAACGGTTGTAGAGGCTAAAGACACTGGGACTGCGGTAGCTCGTAGTTGAGTATCTGTGAGAGGACCAGTTACGGCGACTGAACCAGAGATAGCTACTGTACCGTCTACAGTAATAGAGTTGCCACCGTCTTGGATATTGACAGCTGCAACACCCGCAGCGTTGTTTATTGTTACATCGCCGATATCCACACCGGGTTGGGTTTGTCCAGCAAGGGTTGCGGCACCAGTTGGAAGGGGAAGTGAGACAGCTGAGACAGGTTGAGTTGCTTGAAAGAACGTCCCTGTTACTGGCACAACATCATCAGTCGCTACGGTGACGCGTTGTACAGTAGCACCTCGGACCCCTGTGCCAAATGCAGGGGCTACTCCGTTCACCGTAAGTACATCTACGTCACCGATGTTGTTTGTACCCGCTGGTAAGGCTGGTAGACGCGTCACATCAACATCTAAGCCGTTCGCTGTATCGCCAGTGACAGCCACGGAGCCTCCTGAAGCGGCCACCGCAATACCTATGGCCTGTACAGTGTCGGTTCCTACACCACTATCTAAGTCAAAAGTCTTAGCTGTTGCCACTTTTGTATTCAAGGAAGATAGCGTAGCTTCTGTTGCAACACCAGCCACAGATACAGGCACCGCTGTAGCGCGTAGTTGAGCGTCTGTTAAAGCATTGGTCTGGGGCGTGAGGGTAGCCACTTGCGCGGCAGTAAGAACTACTGGCAAAGACGCAGCTGCCAAGGCTTGACCTTGCGCGGGCAGTTTCGTGTCAATTGAAGCAACAGAGGCATTGCCAGTAGTTTGTGCTGCACTAGTCGCCGCTCCTGTAGGGAGTGGAAGTGAAACCGCCGAGACTGGCTGTGTTTCAGTTAAGTCAGCCTTTAGCTGTAGCTCGGCAAGCAGAATGTCTTGCTTTGCAGACGTTGCAAAGGTGGCACTACTTACAGGTATTGGGCTTTGGTCACTTGCTATTACTACAGGCTCGCTATTTGCGGATGTAGCACTCCCGTTAGGATTTGATTTCTTGTACGACATAAATGATAATAATTAAACTACTTTCCACTCCGTTCCGTTGCTAATAAGGTCCACGCTATCTTCCACTGCCACACTAATTGTTAAAGTGCCGTCAATCGTTTCTACTCCTGCACCATCTATCGTTAGGGTTCCCGCTACGCATTTTATGGTGTACCGATTAGTGTTTCCTACAGCGGTTGGTAGGGTGAGTGTAAGGGTTGCTGTGGTGAAGTACACGTAATCTGTGTTGGCTACTGCTCCAGCGGTTGTGTTTATTGCGATATTAGCAATCTTTGGAGCGTACATTATTGTGTCACTGTTAGTGACTGACTTTTTGTATTTAATTTTGAATACGTCGGCAGTGCTCGGAGCGACATTAAAAGTAATCTGACCTGTTGCAGGGTTACTTTCCGTATAATCAGCAGAAGCTCCTAATGTCTGTTCTTGACCATTACGTTCGACCTCAGTAGTACCCGCTATATAAATAGCTTGGTCTACAGAAAATACAGTGTTCACACCGTTTACTGTTCCTGTGGGTACAAGGTTTATAGTGTTATTAGGATAGACATTTTTATATTCGTCGTTAAAAGTGTTTCCACCCCCTGTTCCATTTGAAATTGCAGTTACAAGCCCTTTCGCGTTGACTGTGACATTTGAGTTAGTAAAAGAACCTACGTTAGTGTTTACCGTTGCTAAGGTGAGAGCAGTTGCTCCGGTAGCATCACCTGTGTGAGTGGCGTTAGTAACTTTGGCGGTGTTCAAAGCAATAGCTGTATCTTGGTCAGTGTTTTGTTTTTGCAGCTTTCCAATCGCTACTAAGATTGAATCAGCGGCGGTTACGGCAGTACTTGTGACAAGTGAGAGTCCAGTTAAAACGGTAGCCAATACGGTACTCGCAAAATCTGAGATTGTAGAGGATAGTTGTGAGCCTGTGTGGTTTGCTCTTGCTCTGTCGGAAGCGTGAAAGTGCAGTGTACTATCTACGCCATCATCGAGTGAGTTTAGGTTTGCAGGTGTAATTGTAACGTCAGTGACGTTCGCTAAGGTGTGAGTGTGTCCAACGGCAGATTTTTCAGTATCAAGCTCGTTAAGTGCTAGTTGGACTGTTACCGCACTTATAGTTCCTGCTGGAACATTTGTTATTTGACCAGCAGTGTAGTCGCCGTTTTGGGCAGTTACTACCCCTGTTCTTGAAAAAACTGATTGTACTGTGTCAGTTGGAGTAAGAAGCTCTTGCCAGTTTGCAAATACAGTTGCGGGGGAAACGCGCAGAATGTACGACTTGTTTTGGTCTGTCCGAACAGCAATATCTCCTACCTCAGCAGTCAAGGCTAATTGTGCTACTTGTGAGGCAACAACAGAAGTATCTGAAATAGCTAATGCTGGAAGATGGGCGGGATTTATTTTGCTATTACTGTCAAGTCCCGCATACCCATTAGCTGCATCTTTGGCAGATAGGTTTTGCTTTAAGTCTAAAGCTGTTTGAGTAGCCGTACTAATTGGTTTAGCTAAATCCGTTGTGTTATCTACAGCCCCTAGTCCCACATCTGCTTTGGTAAGCGCAAGGTCAGTTTTAAGGGTAGCTACAGGTACGTCTTCTGCGTTTCCAGTCAAAGCACTAGTACGCCCTTTGTATGTCTTATTCGCCATTTGAGCGAGCTTTGCATTGGTGACTACGTTGGGGTCGATAGTCCATGTTGCACCTGTAGCGGTAACTGTGATATCACCTTTGTCGCCGTCTGTAATACCACCCCCCCCGCCTGAACCTAAATCAGCCCATGCCCCCAGATTATGCTTAAACTGCATTGTGCCAGCGTTGTCACGTATACCATAACCTAAAGCACCATAGATTTGACCAAAGTTAATGTAGTGGCTCGCAGGTAAAAGTAATCCTACATCACTTGAAGGAGAGAGGTAAGTCTCATTGCGTTTGACCCATAATTCTGGATTAAAACTCATGTTACCTATTATTATACACTATATATTTGACTCCAAGAAAATTAAATTGTTCTATTAAAAAGTTTTCTTTTTCTTGTAAAAATAAATCCCAATTACTGTGTCGTGATTGTTCTTTTATAATTGATTGCAGTAGTATGCTTGCTTCTTTTATTTTGTTTTGAAGTGCTTGATGTTCTAATTCAGATAATGCCAATTTACTTTTTACGAATTTAAGTGCAGTGTTTAATTCACGTTCCTTAACTTGGTGTACTTGTAGTTCTAGTTTTGTCTGGTCAAGCAAATCAAGTACTTGTTTAGCATCATTTTTAGCGGTGACAGTGGTCAATATACTTCTGTCATATTCTTTTTCAGTCTCAAAAATAGAATTATTCAATTCAGTTTGTTTAATTTGTTGCTGACTGATTTGTTCTCTTAATTCTGTTAGTTTGTCTGTGATAGTATCTTTTTCCGTAGACAAAAAATCTACTTCTCGTTTAAAAGTAGATAAAAATTGTTGATGTGCGCTTTTTTCAGATTGGATACTTTCCGTCACAAGTATTCTTTCCTCACGCAAATTATTTACTTCAGCGACTAAAGCCGTGTAAGATTCTTGTTCTACTTTTTTTTGAGCGATAAGGTCACGTAATTCTGTTCTCACGCGCTTTTGTAGCTCCATGTTTATATATGGTCAGAGGCAACCAATCGAACTGAAATATCTACAGTTCCTGTTACTCCACTTACTTCAACAGCAATCCATTTAAGCTGGTCAGTGTTAACCATGTATCCTTGAACAAGGGTCGCACTAGCTCCAAGTGCAATACCTGAGTTTCCGTTAACGTTTGCAACTGTATCTAGGTTTTTAATTGAAACTGGAAAGTATTGATTTGTGAGAGAAGCGACAACAGTAAAGTTAGGTCGTAATTCAGAATATGAACCAAGCACTTTAATAGTTGCACCAGAAATAGCTGCCGTAGTTGCGGCGATTTGTAAATGAATGTGGTGAAAATCAGACACTTCAGGAGCAAGACCGATTCCGTTTGCTACAGCATTGATTAAAATATCTCTTTGGATTGGTGCTAATATGTCCATAATAATTGTAATTTATTTAATGGATAAATTATACCACAAAAACAAAAACAAGTAGTCAATTGACTACTTGTTTTTGTTAACATCTTTGTCCCCGTGGGATAGTAAAAGCATCTTTTACAGACCACCCTTGACGAATCCTTACTGTAATTAAATTAGGTGAACCCCCCAATCTTTTTGCTGCGTCAATTGCGTACTCGCCTCTGTATATTACGTTTCTGCATGTATTTCTCGATTGTTGTGTTGGTGTCGCCCACCGACAGTTTTTAGAGCAATAATTTTTATTAGAGTCAATTCTATCTATAGACAAATCATCTTTGTAACCATTTTTAATAGCCCAGTTTTTAAAAGCAATGAAGCTATCTTTCCACTCTTTACAGACTTTAATGCCCTTACCTCCATAAATATGGTAATAAGTAGAACTTGGTTGAGTACAGCGTGTTTTCATTGCATGCCAGATGTTCCAAAGCCTTGTTTTAGACATTCCATGTTTCGTGATTGTATCTATTACCAAGCAACCACAAGAAACACTTTCTCCCCTTCGTAGTAGTGTACCTGAAATTACTTTCTGATTTCCGCAATCGCATTGGCATAGCCAAGCAATCTTACCTCTAATTGTTCCGTGTTGCTTAATTACTTTGACTCGACCAATCTTTTCACCAGTCATTTCAATTTTGTTGTGACTAAAATTGCATCCAACTCCACATCCGCACGTTTTTGTATTACCTGATACAACTTTTCTTAGTTCGATTGTTCGCAATGTCCCACATACACATTTACATACTACTTGCAGTCTTTTATCTTTACTTTTTTCTAAAGCAAAAGATTTAATAGTTAATTGATTATAAGTTTTTCCAATATATTCATTTTTCATAAAATAAAATACACCCAATAATGGATGTATTTTATCATACTCAACTTGAGTTGACTATACTTATCCCTAGACTCCACTTCCGTTACTTCGGACCATTCCTAATCCTGATACCATTGTAAAGCGGTAGCCAGCCTTAGCCCCCCACTTCACATTACGTGTCATGTTGGCAGTATCAATGAATGTTGAAACTGCTTGAATTCCGTATCGTTCAGCATAGTACATTTGTACACCGTCCATGTCACCAAAGCGACCAAGAATCCAAGTATCTTTCTTAGTAGCATCGTAGTTCCCGTTAGCGTCAGCATCAAGCATTGGAAGTACTACGATACGACGTGAAGGAAGTGCACTAATAACACTTGAGTTAGCCTGCCCTAGCTCTGTACTAGAACCGTAGATTTGAGCCGCATTGTATTTCAATGTTGCATCATCGGTAATAACAAGAGTGTCTGGAGAGATACGCTTTTGAATACCGAATCCGTCAAAGACCGCAGTCTTAAATAGGTTTTCAGCAGCCAAGATACCAGCCTTTCCGAGCACAGGGTTAACTGGAACAATGTTTGACCAAGTAGTTGCTGAGTGAGGAAGTGTGTGATTTGCAGAAAAGATTGCAAGACCATCAATACCAGCACAGTCAACGGTAAAACCGTCACGGTCTGTGTAAGATGTTGCTCCACCAAAACTCAATCTTAGAACACCGTCGAGATAACGACGTTCGTAGAGCATACGAGTGAGATTCATAACACCACTAATCACGTTTCGGTGACGTTGTGAGTTCATAAGTGAACGCTCAGTAGCTACATACGCTACACCATAGTCATCGTATGAGTAGTTGAAAGTACGACCAATACCGAAACGAGCGGTGTTAGGTGTAGTTCCTTCTGGTTGACGATAACCGTAGGTATCAAGCGTAAGCTCAGTAATGGTTTCAAATTCACCATTAATTGGGCGGTTCTGATAAAGAGACATCAATGTTCCAGTAAACTGTTCACCAAGTGACTTCAAACGTGAGTCTTCTTCGATAAGACGCATCTGGAGGTCAAACAATTCTGGTGCTGATGCTGTAGCAAGACTGGCAACCTCGCGGTTCCCCGTGTTACCTGTTGGGTTAATAACAGACATATTTTATTAATTAGCTATTAAAGGGTTGGAGTTTTAAGAGTAACTTCCACTTTAGTAGAAGAAACAACTCTCTTAATAACGACCTGAGTTTGAACACCAATACCAGCAAAGTTATTGATTGTACCAGCGTTAAGAATAGTCATTGCAAGACCTGGTACAACACTAGCTGTACTAACAATGTCCATAAGAAACACATCTCCTTCTCGCGCTTCATCATAAGCTTTGAGTGAGGTTGCTGCATAGTCAGAATCAGTGGCATTAACACGAGAAAGTCCTACGCCAACAACTGATGTTGAAGTTGGTACAGCGGGGATAAGACGGCCAGCAGCATCACGAGTCAACAGAGTATTCTCTGTGATAACAGTTGATGCCGCTTTTGGCGCGTACTGCATTTGGACACTTGGAACTGAAGTCCCGAGGTCACGACGATTAACAGACATAATATATATGCGTTATAGGCGAATAATAATAGGATTGCGGATTACCGCATCAGGAGGTATTACCTACCATCATCCTCATATTCGCCAGAGGAGTGCGTAATTAGTCCACTATCGCGAGTGGGGACAATCACACGTACTAACATTATACCATACAAATAAAAAACAAGTAGTATAGTGACTACTTGTTTTTTATTTTTGTGTTTAACTTATTCAGCTACCTCTGGTACTGGTTCTTCAGCTACCTCTGGTACTGGTTCTTCAGCTACCTCAGCTTTCTTAGCTACAATTTTATTGTAAGCTTCACGCACATCTTTAACACTTACTTCAGTTTCTTTATTTTTACCCAGTGCGTCTAGCGCAATCATTGTCTGAGCATTAATAAACGCATTACCAATGTTGGCAATTATGGTGTTCATTAATTTAAGTTCTGCTCCAATGTTGCTAGAAAGAATAACTGGAATATCTGATTCAACTACTACTTCTTCAAGAAGTGTTTTTACGTTTTTAACATTATCAGTTTCTGAACCATCCTTAGAGTAAGTACGCAAGTCTTCGGCTGTGAGTGTCGCGAGAACAACAAGACATTTTTGTGCCAATTCAGACATTACTATTTGTAGCTCTGCTTTTCCTTCTTCGGTCAATAAACCTCCTGCGTCTAGTTTTAAGTCAATCATAAATTATTCTGTTACCACTGGTACTACTTCTTCAATAACTTCTGGTACTACTTCTTCAGTAACTTCTGGTACTACTTCTTCAGTAACCACACCAAGTACCACGCAGAAATCTGCAAAATCATTTGAGTGTACACGTTCAAACGAACTATCAGTAAAACCAATTTCGATAAGACTATTATCCAATTGGGTAACACGGTCAATAGTGCGCCCCTCAAAAACTTTACCAATGATTGTATTTTCTTCCATAAAATTATTTAATTATTTTTTTAAAATATTTGTGGCTAACTTCTTCTACTTACTAAGTACGTCCTCGTCAAATTCGTGCTTCTTGCCATCTACTACAACAGTATAATATCGCATATCTTTACGGACAACCTGTTGTACACGCCCTTGTCCACCTTTAAGTTCACCATCAATAAAAACTTGCTCACTTGGGTTACGCTTGACTACAATCTGACCCTTTTCAATAACAACTCCTTTGTCTATTCGTGATGCTCCTGTCTCATCTACCGCGTCAGCAAAAGCAAAGTATTTCTTTTCAAGATTAATGTAATCATTTGAAAATGTAGAACCATACGGTATTTCCGCTTCTGCACCGTCAAGAGTTTGTAGTTTACATGTTACTCCAATTTGGTGTACATTACCAAACTTATCTACTTCTTCTTTATAATTAAGCTTAGTCTTAATAATAGGTGAGCCTTCATAACATCTAAGGTAACACCCCTCTGGTGGTTTACGCTTTAAATCATCTGGGTCAAAATCAATATCGTCTGACGGTGCTTTACGTTTTGAAATTTCTTCTACCCGTTCATTCATTTCAGCTAACTGCTTTTGTAATATCTGATTTTGTTCAAGCACTGCTTTCAGTACCGCACTTTCACCTTTATCTGATTCTGGTGCGTCTGGCACTTTAGGCCATGTTGCATCTCCTTTATTATTTTTTGTCATAATTATGATTTCTTAATTCCCATTAAACCAGTAGCATAATCAGCCAAAGCGTCTACACGTTGTTTCCGTTCTGTATTTTCTTGTGGCTTGCCTTGTGGTGCATCACCTGAGATGTTGCCTGGATTAAACGGAGTGATGTCACGATTAAGGGCGTTGAGAGCAAGAACATGGGCTTCCTTAATTGTTTTTTCAATCTCATCAGAATCTAGTGTTTCTTTACCGATACGTTCAAATTGAGATTTCAGTGCTTCCCCGTATTCTTTGTCTTCTCCGACTAGCTTTTCAATACGTGAATCACGCATTTTTTCAAATGCTTTACGCTTTTCATCACTTACAGTATTGATATTACTATCTTTACTATCAAGAGCTTTTTTAAGCTCTTCAATACTCTTTTTCTTCTCATCATTAAGCTTTGAAACCTTTTCATACTTTTCATTCATTTCAGTCATTTGCTTTTCGTAATCAGACAGTTTAGTTTTTACACCATCAACATCCGATTCTTTTGTCCAACTATCTTTAGCTTCTTTTAGTTTTGTTTCGAACTCTTCAGGAGAGTACGCTTCTACTTCATCAAATTCACTATTTAGAAACTTGCCCATAATTAATTATTTTCTTCATTTTTAATTGGTTCTTTTGTCGATGCTTTCTTTATATCGCCGTACAACATCTCTATGCCGTGAGCAACTCCTTTCAAAAATATGTCTATCTTTTCATCTTGCCCACGTTTAAGTGGATTTTGTTTTAAGATAGCAAATGCTGTAACATTGAGACGGTGATTTACTAGAGCCTCTAAATAATCTTGCTCTAGTGTCCGTCTAGCCCATGCTTGAAAGAATTTGCGCCAGCCAGGTGTTTTACCTTGGTATAGCGAAGGCGGATTTTCGTTTAATAATTGATTAACATCGACCAGAATATCGAACGACTTTTCTTTATTATTGTCATCCATAGTTGCAATTATAGCACATACATTTGCAATATATAGCAAGAGTTTTGCTTTATTAGCGGTGAGTTAACCCTAACTAGGTGCAAGTTACGAAAGTGCAGCTTGGTCAGGAGGTACATTACTAGCTGGGTTCATTCCACCTTGCTGTCCTACGTTACCTGGTTGCATCATTTGACGTACATCTTGACCAGTAGCCATACCACTACCAAGCATATTAGGAGCAAATTCTTGGGTGCTAAACCAATCATTAAAATTATCGTTACGTGAACGCGCAAACCTTTCTTTCATCTTTTCCATATCAACTGATTGAGGGCCGAACATATTAATGGCTGTAGCAATATCACCATCAGTTTGAGTGCGTACAAATTGGTCGTTGTCACGTTCGTTAGGCTTTACTTTGTAGTAGAACAGCGTGTTCATAAAGTCTAACTTGTCTGGGTCAAGAAACGTGTACTGATTATTTACACCAGTCTCTTTACTTTCTTGTTCTTCTCGCGCCATTACGTCATACCCATTTGCTCCTTCTTTTGCAAGAGTTGAAACATTTACCACTGAATTAGACTTATTACCCTGCTCTCCACGCTCCACGGAAAAAGTATCGTAGATTTCTACAATCGCTTTTCCTACTTGTTCTGAGCGTGATTTTTTGGTTGCACCATCATAATCATACTTTGAGTACCAGTAAGGAATAATTGAGTTACGGAGGCGGAGGTCTGAGCGAAGCATTTCAGCTCGGATAATACCGTCAACAAGTGAACCAAGTTTCATTAACTGTGACTTTTGCTGTTCGGTAAATTGAACCGCTGTCTGGTACGGATTGACTGTTTGACCTTGAAATTCTCGCGTCATGGTTTTGCTGTCAATTGTCTCTTTAATCAAATTGAGCATTGAGACATCTCCATTTGAAATACCTTGGATTAGCTCAGGAGGCATCAGGGTTTTAATATGGTCGTCTGGAATATCAGTAAGCAAATTACCCGATGCAAGCATATCGCGGGTTAGGTTAATACCTGTGTTGTTGATTAAAGTTGGGTTGATTGAGCGAATGGCTTTTTCCACCATGTAGCGGAAGAAGAAAGTGACTACTGCTTCGTCAAAACGAGTTTTAGCTGGAAAGCCTTTTGATAAAAAATGATTTGGAGTACGTTCCAAATGCCAATCAACAATTGGATATTCACCTGAACGTGACCACGCAGTTAATGGGAACGCTGATATTTTGTATCTGCCTCCCTTGTCCATTTCACCAATCTTTCTAACAGGCAACATAGCAGTACCATTACAGAAAATCTGAAGCTCGTTACCATAATCCATTGAGCGCATAAAGTACACAATTTCTACATATCCTTCTTGTAGTGAATCAGAAACAGCGTAGTCTGACAGGTATTGCTTAAATACATCTTCTTCACTATTACCTAATGAAACCGCATTAGAACGTAGTGACACGTATTCCCAACGGTCAAATGTACCAAACATATTACGAGCTTCCGCTTCAGGTACTACACGCGCTACCGCAATGTATGGCTGCTTGCGTAAGTCGTTTTGTTTGCTGTCACCCACAATGACCATGCGTGGGTCTAGGTTGACCGTGCGGAACTTTACATTTTTTTTACGTGGCTTATCATCCCACTTAACATCTAATGACCCAAATTGGTTGAACTTTATATCTGATTTAACATTCCGAATTGGGAAGTCTTGTTGTTCAAGAGTATAAAAAGTTCCATGAGTAGCCATGCCTTTGTATGTCAAAGCACGATACTGTTCCCACAATTCCATTTTGTTTGTTTTGTAGATTAAATCAGTCGAAGCTTTACTCAGCTCACGCAAAAAAGCATCGTTTTTATCAAACGCTTTTACTTCAGTATCAAAATTATATGAAAGAGACAGCGATACAGCGGTAATAATCTTTTCCGCTGTAATACCAGGATTAAGCCGTATGTCGTTTTTATCTTGAGCTAATGGTACTGCCGCTAATGCAATTGACTCATTATGCTCATACAGCTCGTCATACGTCATGTAGTCATAATGAATAGACGCTTTGTTACGTCTATCCCGCGCATTACGCACCATAGCAAGTGCGTCATAGTTGTACTGCTTTTCTTCTGGCGTATAGATTAGAACCTTAGCAATAGGTGTCGGACGCGAAGAAGCATTTTGCTGGTTGAAGTCTTTAGCTTCTGGTTGTTTAGGAGTTGGCATGTTAA
>JAYSTK010000021.1:0-2101 GCA_043719825.1 Candidatus Kaiserbacteria bacterium
TATCTTAGATTCGGCAAGTGAGACAGAGCAAAATACTAACGTACTTATTGTACATGCCCTCTCTCCTTTTTCATCGCGCGTATTGAATAACGATACGCAAACACCACAAAACAAAGTCCTATGAGTCCTATTACCACTTCCGGAACGTGCACTACGAGATTGGCAAGCATGGTGACCGCGAGACCTAGAATAGCCCAGTGCGCACCATGTTCGAGATAAATAAGTTCAGTAAGGGTTTTTTGTTCTACAAAATAAAGTGTGAGGGCGCGTACAAAGTATGCTCCAATTCCAAGACCTACGACAATAATAAGTAAATTGCTCGTGAGCGCAAAGGCTCCTATTACCCCATCGAGCGAAAAAGCAGAGTCGAGGATATTGAGGTAGAGAAAAAGGCTCGCTCCTCCCATCGCCACATTTCCTGATTCAAGTGAGAGAGACCCCGCAACACCCTCCATAATTACAAACAATACGAGCCCTACGATTCCTGCGACCAGGACTTCAGTTTGTCCGTATGCAGTTAAGAATGAAAGTGTTGTAAGAATCGTAAGTGCAAGTGCTATTTCAATCGCCTCAATCCTTCCCCATTTCACGAGATGCGCTTCTATACTCTCAAACCAGTGCACGTCCTTAGCTTTATTAAAAAAGTATTTGAGAGAAACCATAAGAAGAAATATTCCTCCAAACGTCGTAATAATTGCATGAACACTTTCGAGAAGTTCCCCATATTGTTCCGGATCCGTGAATGCAAGTTTCGTGATAAAGATCGGCGAGACCCATAACGCGATGCTCACAATAAGAATTGGAAGTACGAAGCGTGTACCGAACACCGCAATTGCTATTCCCCACGTGAGAAAGCGATGCTGCCACAATGGACTCATTCGTTCGAGAATTTTTGCATTTACCACTGCGTTATCAAACGAGAGCGTGGTTTCAAGAATTGAAAGAATTACCACGAGGAGCAGTGCTTCGTTCCCCATCAGGCGCCACACCACAGCAAAAAGCGCAAACGAAATGAGAATTGGAATAAAAAATGTACTTTGCAAAATAGATTTCATGTGTGGCAGTATAGCAAAAATTTACCTCATCAAATATGGAGTGGGCTCGAAACTAATTACTCGTACAATAGACGTGGTTTCAAAAGCGTTGCAAATGCCGCATACATTTACAATGTTCAGTATCTGACCCATTCAATCGATACAATAGGGTAAGATGCTATCATATTTTTATGACTATACAGCCCCTACTTACAAAGCCAGACCATGTGATTCAAAGGCGGAATACGATCAAAAGTTTTAAGGCTCGGATGAATTCCAAACGAACTGCTTCTGACAAAGTAGCTGATTTCCTTACAGCGTCTTTTGGTACGGTGTTCTTTTTGTTGTGTAACGCAATCTTCTTTATAGTTTGGATCGCGTGGAATTCTGGACTCTTTCCTTTCTTACCTGTCGTAGACCCATTCCCATTTGGCTTCCTCACGATGGTCGTTTCACTCGAAGCAATATTTCTCGCAATTATTGTTCTCATATCTCAAAATCGACAAGCTCGAGTTGCAGAACTTCGCGAGGAAGTCGAATTGTATATAAACACGTATGCAGAAAGTGAGATCACAAAGTTAATGTATCTTCAAACGCTCCTTCTTGAAAAGCAAGGTATCGACCTTTCGGAAGACAAAGATTTAGCTTTAATGCTCAAAAAACTCGAAAGCGATAAAATTCAAAAAGAAATTGAGAAGCAGATGTAAATGGAGTTTTATAATTTTTCTAGAGATACAATTGAACTCAAATGGACGAATCTACAATGCATGGCTTTATCCATGAATCTTCCCTCCTCCTATATTGAGGAAGCGTGCCAAAGGACGCTTCACAAGCTCGGTGACTATCAAATACACGAACGTCAATGAGAGAATGAGCGCTATGTCTGACCAACTTGGAGTTATAAACTCGAAGTAATACGCAGTTAAGGGAATCATGGGGAGAATGAGCGTACCAAGGAATGCAGCTACCGATAGCCATATGATTACGGGTGACGGCAAGCCCCCTTTTTCAATAGGTAGCATCGAACGAATTGAGAAGAGCAACACAATCTCTGTAAGTACACTCGC
>JAYSTK010000022.1:0-5341 GCA_043719825.1 Candidatus Kaiserbacteria bacterium
ATGACTTACAAAAACGGATGCAGTTCGAGGCGCACAAACAAAATAATGCGAGGCGTATCATGCATACGATAAGCGTTATTTTGTGCGGTGCAACAAAGAAACGTGACGTTTGTGTAGGTCATAGCATAACACAAAACAACACCTCTGTAAGGTGTTGTTTTGTCGTGTGTCGAATTCTTGTTTCCAAAAATCTTATGACAACTTATTTACGCTTTGCTGCTGTCTTTCGCTTTACGGTCTTCTTAGCCGCCTTCTTTGCTACCTTCTTTACTGCTCGCTTTGCTGTCTTCTTAGCTGCTTTCTTTTTTGCTGGCATTTTAAGATTGAAGTTATGAGATTTCTAACCTCGACCGCATTGTTCTCTTCCAAAGAGCATATGTATAGAGAACCTTTGCTTATGTACATTATGAGTGATTAAAAATTTCACACAATTACTTTTTGAAAATATATGTGGATAAATAATTTAGAAAAAATATTTTATAAATTTATTTTTACAAATATTTCTTCTTAATTATTTTACAAAGCTATAGATGAAAATTAAATTAAAATTTATTCAATGAGTACTGCTTCAAACTCAATTGAAATTTTAGTTGCATTAAAAACACGTGTACGAATTTTTTCTGCAAAGGTTTTTATCTCATCACTTGTCGCTCCCCCATGATTGATAAGCACAAGCGCCTGCTTTTCGTAGAGCCCAACATTTCCTTCTCGATATCCTTTTACATTGAGTACATGCTCTAGAATCCACCCGAGTGGAATCTTTACTCCGTTTTTTTCTCTGTATGCGGGAATAAGCGGAAAGGCCACTTGGAGTCGAAGGTACTCATCTTCACTCACAATGGGATTTTTAAAAAAAGATCCGGCTGTTCCTATTTTCCGCCAATCAGGAAATTTGCCTTCACGAATTTTGAGCACCGCATTACGAATGTCCTGTAATTTGGGAGATGCTTGTTTTGAAAATAACGCGTTTAGATCTTTGTACGTAATGCGGGGTAATGGGGTAAGGCTCAATCTGAATGTTACACTGCAAATTATATAGGCGTTACCTTCACGGGTCTTAAAAAATGAGTCTCGATATGCAAACGCACACGCTTCTTTTTTCAGTACTTCAAAACTGCATTTCTCTATGTTGTATGCGTACACCTCCTCAACAACGTCTTTAGCTTCTACCCCATAGGCTCCTACATTCTGTATAGGGACTGCCCCCACCATACCGGGAATCCCTGATAGATTTTCGAGCCCCCAATAACTTTTTAGAATGGTTTCCTCGATGAACGCGTCCAGCGTAACACCTGCACCAACTCGAGCAAGAACATACGTGTCATAGATTTCATACGCAATGCCTTGAATTTTATTATGAAGCACAAGTCCTCTCACGCCCGCATCACTCACGAGTACATTTGAACCACCTCCAAGAGTTACTATTCTAAGATTATTTTTATGTGCGAATCGAATGGCTTCTTCAAGTTCTGCATGAGACGTAATTAGAGAGAAGTATTCAGCCGGACCACCACACTGTAGTGTCGTGTACTGAGAGAGTGTTACCTGTTCTTGTATGCGTGCTGCCATGTAATTTGCGGTGACCGCATTTCAGCCTCATTGATTACGGTTCTATTAGTTTACTCCTTCAATTTGTAGGTTTGTCGAAACTATTTGTTTCATAAAATCTTCAGCTTGTGTTTTGAAACTTGGGATATCTTCTGCTGCTTTTTTCAATACTTCAATAGCACCTGCCGTATCACCCGATTCATTAAGGATATACGCATAACTTGTGCGGAGTTGTGTATCAGTTGGATTTTTTTCTATTCGGTACTTGAACATGCTTGCTACAAGATCAAATTGTTTTGCTTGATACGCAATTTGTACAGCAAGATCATTTTGATAGAGCGCGTCACGTGACTCATCACTTACGATAAGCTCGTCGTACATACCTTTGTTTCCTGCTGCGATTGATGATATCGCATAGAATACACGCGCATCAACGTATGAAGTATCAAGTTCAAAGGCATCTTTAAAGAAACCTACCGCTTTTTCGTTTTCTTGTTTTTGAAGATGGACTAATCCTTGTTCAAAAATAATTTGCTGCTTCTTAGGCGAAAGACGTCTCGCAATTTCGAGTTGGGCTATCGCCTTATCGAGTGCTTCAGGCGTACCTACCATTCGGTAGAATGACGCAATAAATACGTGCGCACGTGCATCTCCCGACTTTTCACTAATTTGTTTTAAGAGTTCATTTTCAACGGTGCGCATTACTTCCTCCTTTTGTTCACTCGTAACACCCTCTGCACCTGTTAGTTCTTGGGCACGGCGAGTAAGTTGTTCACGAATTTCCTGATCTCCAAACGATCCACGATCAAGTGCTTCTTTGAACTCTGCCATCATTGGCTCACCGCTTGTTTGTTTGAAAGCATCAATAATATCTCCTGCTGCTTGAATGCCTGGCATATTTACGAAGTAGAGCGATGCGAGAAGTGCAACACTCACTACCGGTGTGACAACTTGCTCAAGTACGCGAGTGTCAATCTTAAAGCTCGCGACTCGTGTACTCGTCATCCCAATGCGTGCGTGGATGAACGCAAGAATCGTGCCATAGTAGATGTAACTCACTATATTATCGAACACGAAAAGATTGTGGAAGAGGTAACCTACAAGAAGTCCGAGGACAACACCGCGTTCTGCTACAGAAAACACTTCTTCGTGCTTAAAAAGAGGGCGAACAAAGAGATAGTAAAGAGCTGAGAAATAAATTGCAAAATATGCAAGAGCACCGAGGATTCCACCCGCAATGAGCCAATCGAATACAATATTATGTACGCGGTCATACCATGATTCTGCGAAGTAGATTGATGGATCGTAATTCTTGTTGAAGACATAGTTAAAGTTGCTCTGTCCCCAGCCGAGAATCGGGCGCTCCTTAAATCCTTCATACGCCATGTCCCAAACTTTAAAGCGAACATTTCCTTCACTTAACGTAATGTTGGCGACTCGTCCAAGGTAGGGATTATTTTGAATTACCGTAGATTTTCTGAAAGTAACAAAGAGTGCCACAAGTACCACGAGTGCAATGAGTGCCCCAGCAGCAATCTTTCGTACACGAGGATGATTCTTGGTGAAGAGTGCAATATATGTGGTGGTAATACCCAGCCCACCTACGAGTCCTAAGATAGTACCGCGCGTTGCTGTCTGAATGAGGAGATAGGTGAACAGAACTGCAAGTGCACCGTACACATATCGCAACTTTTTTGATTCCGTACGAGCAAGCATAAGAAGCGCGAGGAATACATTAAAAAGCATGTAGATTGCCATGTACGCTGAATTACCGAGTGTCCCGTCGAGACGCCATCCTCCTTGGTTTATGGTGATTTCTCCAGAAAGTTGAGCGAATGCGTAGAGAGTGAGAATGAGTGAAGCAGCAAACGTGGCATGAAAGAATCGATTCCAGAGTTTATCAGTTGTAAGTACACTCGCAGCAACAATGAAGTACATGAAGGTATGCAGAATCGCCATGTATCCCTCCATACGCTCAAAATTACTCCAGAAACTCATGAGTGGAGACTCTCCAAAGAGGTTGGCGAAGAACATCACGACGAGGAGCGCTAGGAAACTCCCCGAAATCCATGAAAATTTTGGACGATAGCTACTGTCATAGCACGCGAGAATAATCCATGAAGCAAAAATAATTTCTGCAATGATTCTAAACGTAAAATTCTTCCCGGTAATAAAGGGGAAGAAGAGTGTGTTCGAGATAATAAGTGGGATAAACGGTATCGCAAAGACACCGGTGTACACAATTCCTTTTGCAAGATCTTTCATAATGTGAAGACTATATCACAAAATATATTAGGAAAAGCTACTTTTTACTCAGAACTCCACAAGAATTGAGATAGTCAACGATAGCGTCCACAAGTGCTTCAGGAGTATTTTCCTCCGTTCGTGCAATAAGTTCTGGATTTTGGGGGATTTCGTATGGATCATCGATACCCGTAAAGTTTTTGATAATTCCTTGTCGAGCCTTTGCATATAAGCCTTTTGTATCTCTACGCTCACATTCTTCAACGGATGTATCGACAAATATTTCGATAAATTTGCCATAATGTTCAATACGATTTCTCACCCCGCGTCGAGCGTCTCTGTATGGTGCAATGAGTGAGCAAATCGCAATACCGCCATGTCGCACGACCTCACTCGCGACAAATCCAACACGCCTTACGTTTTCGTCGCGATCTTCTTTTGAAAAACCAAGCCCTTTCGAGAGATGGTCGCGAATGACATCTCCATCAAGAAAAGTAATTTCTCTATCTTGAAGCTCCTGCAAACGTGCGAGAAGAAGTTGTGCGAGTGTGGATTTCCCTGAACAAGATAAACCCGTAAAGAAAATGGCCACACCTTCACGCGCGTCACGCTTTATACTCTCACGAAGAATCCCTATACTTTCCTTAAATGAAAACCATTCAGGTATGTCCTCACCTTCCCGTAGTCGTCGTCTAAATTCT
The DNA here is from genome assembly GCA_043719825.1 of Candidatus Kaiserbacteria bacterium. Classification (GTDB taxonomy): domain Bacteria; phylum Patescibacteriota; class Minisyncoccia; order Phycocordibacterales; family UBA918; genus Damh-18. The sequence goes on from JAYSTK010000022.1 coordinate 4,494, forward strand.
GTGCCAGAAATATTTTCAATTTCATCGTCTTCGGTAACCTCTCCTGTTGCGACATACTCTCCACGCGTCTTTGAGTATGCGAGCTCGTCTGAAGGCACAAGTGTGATGCCAATTTCGTCAGCATATTTTTCTGCAAGGTCACGTGCTTCATAGGGACCATAAAAATCTTTACCATCACTTCCCTTTCCCGGACCAGCATGATCACGCCCCACAATGAAATGCGTGCAGCCATAATTCTTCCTGATGATTGAATGCCACACCGCTTCGCGTGGACCTGCCATACGCATCGCAAGCGGCAGTAAAGAAAGATGAGTAAAATCTTTTCCGTAGGTGTTACACACTACATTATACGTACGGACCCGTGTCACGTAATCAATATCTCCGGGTTTTGTCATTCCGACAACAGGATGCACAAGTACTGGCGCACCTGTCTTTTCATGTGCACGCTTCACAAGCTCAAAATGTGCACGGTGCATCGGGTTACGTGTTTGGAATCCCACTACTTTATCCCAGCCACGCTCTTTAAAAATTGCTTTGAGCTCGTCGGGAGTAAAACGAAACTGCTTAAAATCATGACGTTCAGGAAGAGCAATTTTAGTGACGGGACCACCTATATATGTTGGGTGCATTTCATCAAAAAGATATTGAACTCCGGGATGGAGCTTATCTTCAGTACCATAGACAAGGCGAGCCTCATTTTGCTTATCAGGGGTGAATTTTGAGGTAATGTCCATCGTTGCAAGCGGATTACCAAACGGATCACAGAGGAGGATTTTGTCTCCTATCGAATATGGACTTTCTTCCTCAATATCAAGCACAATAGGTATCGGAAAAACTGTCCCATCTTT
>JAYSTK010000023.1:0-2070 GCA_043719825.1 Candidatus Kaiserbacteria bacterium
ATACCGATGATCGCGATCACTACGAGGAGCTCAATGAGGGTGAAGCCTCGTGTTTTGTTTATTAGTTTCATCATAAATGTTTAGTCGGACACACGCATTTGGGAAATTTCTTTGTTAGGACTACAGTTTTTTCCTTCTTCGTACATTTGTACGCCTTAGTCGCAAACTTTGCCCTGCCTCGAACTTTCCGCAACTACATGTGTCCTTGAATAAGTAATTATTACTCCACGTAGTGTGGTTACTTACTATTATACGCCGTTTATGAAATACAATATGAACTAGTGTGGACAGCTCGAAGAAACAGAACCCCCCGAGGCAAAGCCTCGGGGGGTTCTGTTTCTGAATCTTTTTAATAATTTTTATCCAAGTGCTAAGTCCCGCACGTAGCCAGACACTGAATCGTATCCTTTTTCCATTGCTTTTTTCTCGATACGAGCCTTATCAACACCCGATACACGAAAACGAATGATATCTGATTGCTTTCGTACATATTCCTGCTCTGCAATAATTAAATTAGGGAGATCTAAAATTATTTCTGACACATCCTCAGAAAGAAACTCCTGATTGATACGCGCATCCTTGGATACAAGGCGCACTGCCCCGGAAATGGTTTTTTCAAGGGTATAGGGATACATCTTGTTTTTTACTGTAATGGTTGATTTTGTTTTCATATTATTTTATGAGATTACGCACTTGTTCGAGTACCTGTTTTTTATAGAATATCTTGCAATCATTGTTGTGAACTGGAATTACAATATCATTCTGTACTTTTTTATGTTTCCACTTCACATGACTACCTTTAGCTCCAATTTTTTCAAAGCCTAAATGAAGCAAAATTTTTTCAATATCTGTGTAGCGAACATTTTGAGGAGTTCGAATAAATTTTTCGAACAATTTCTCAATTTGGCTCATGTAGCTACATTATACATAAGTGTAGCTACATTGCAAGTGCTTTCATGCATATTCATTGCGTTTAAGAATGTAAATCTGAAGCATGTTCCATAAAACCTCATGCGAAAGGCGCGGTATCACTCGATATAATCCACGCTTTCGATACAATTCGAGGCGCAAAGAAGTGTTGATTTGAGGCGTATTCGATATACGACGAAAATCGACGCGACTGAAGCAACAAAGAAGTGTGCGAAAACGTGGGTTATATGCTTCCCGTGATGTTGTAGATCGGCATGAGTACCGATGCAAGAAGTACTCCAACTCCGAGACCGAGAAGCACGATCATAGCAGGCTCAATAAGCCCAATAAGTGTGTCCACTGTATTATTTACCTCTCGTTGATAGAAGACAGAAAGCGTACCGAGAATTTCACCAAGTTTACCTGTCTCCTCCCCCACCTTACTCATCTGCGAGAGAATTCCCGGTATTTCAGGGTATTCAGAAATTGAATCAGCAAATGATTTCCCTCCTTTCACATCAATGAGTGTGTTGTCGATAATTTCTTTATACACATCGTTGTCTACCACTTCACTCGTCACCTCGAGAGCCTGTACCATAGAAATACCACTACCGAGCATCGTCGCTAAGTTGTCACAGATACGCGTGAGGAAAAGTTTTTCATAGAGATTGCCGATAAAGGGAATCGAAAGTTTGAATTCATCGATTGCACGCTTCCCCACCTCTGTCTTTGAGAATTGCCAAAATACCGTACCGCCAATTGCGAGAAATATTGCAATAAGACCGAGATAATTAGTAAAGAAGTCAGAAAGACCAATAACAATTTTTGTATAAATAGGAAGCTCTTGCCCAGAGTCAGTAAGAATTTGCGCAATACGCGGGATCACGAGCGTAAGCATGAGTATCATAACGCCCACAAAGATAGCGATTACGAACGCAGGATAGATGAGTGCATTTTTAGCCTTAGACATTACCTGATACGTGCGGTCAAGATAATCCGCAAGATACATAAATACCTTTTCGAGTGTTCCTGATTCTTCACCCGACTTCACCATGCTTACATAAAATGGTGTAAACACGTCGGGGTGCTTTGCGAGTGCGCGAGATATGGAGCTACCCCCTTGCAGTTCTTCAGAAATTTCATTAAGAATTTTTTGGAGCT
>JAYSTK010000024.1:0-2062 GCA_043719825.1 Candidatus Kaiserbacteria bacterium
GTCAAAAGGAGGTGTCCACCCGCTGCTATTGGAATTGCTGCAACGTTATAGAAGAATGCCCAAAAAAGATTTTGCCATACTTTAATGATTGTCTTTCGAGAAAGTTGGATAGCTATTGCGACATCTCGAAGGTCATCTTTAACAAGCACAATTTCCCCCGTTTCAATAGCCACATCAGAACCTGAGCCAATAGCAATACCAAGGTTAGCTTGAGCGAGTGCGGGAGAATCATTAATACCATCCCCTACCATCGCTACGTTATGCCCTTCAGACTGAAGTTTTTTAACTGTCGCAGCTTTATCTTGTGGAAGCACCTCAGCGAGGATGTCATCAATTCCAACTTCCCGCGCTATCGCACGTGCTGTCTTTTCATTATCTCCCGTAATCATAATTACTTTCTTGCCCATTTTCTTAAGCTCAAGAATAGCCTCTTTTGCAAATGGCTTCAGTGTATCCGCCATTGCAATAAGTGCTATTGGTTTATTGTCTACAAGAAGGAATACGACTGTCTTTGCTTGCTCTTGTAGCGCTTCGAGTTTTTGAATGTATGTCTGTGCATCAATCTTGAGCTGCTTCATATACATCATGTTCCCAATGACAACGTCGTACTCTTTCTTGTTGTAGTTTATAGCTGCTCGGATTCCCATACCCTGCATACCTTCAAATTTCTTAATATCAGCCACTTCACCGAATTTCTTTCCATGCTCTATAACAGCGCGTGCAAGTGGATGCTCAGATCCCATTTCTGCCGATGCTGCGAGAATTGCCGCATCAGCTTCTTTCATACTGTCATCAAAGAGAACGAAGTCAGTTACGATTGGTTTACCGATAGTGAGTGTTCCTGTTTTGTCGAGAGCTACCGTGTCAATTTTGTATGCTTTTTCAAGTGCTTCGCCACCCTTCAAAATAATGCCGAACTTTGCTGCGCGCCCAATACCGACTACGAGTGCTGTTGGTGTTGCGAGACCCATAGCACACGGGCACGAAATAACAAGAACCGCGATCATACGCATTATCCCTGCACGAACGGGAAGATCAGCAATAAATACCCATCCCACAAAAGTGAGAATTGAAAGTACAACTACAACGGGGACAAAGTATTCACTCACTTTGTCAACGAGATCCTGTACGGGCGCTCGCTTAGCTTGCGCCTCTTCCACCATACGAACGATTTGATTTAAGAGTGTGTCTTTTCCAACTTTTGTCGCTCTAAACTTGAATCGTCCTTCAAGGTTTACGGTTGCACCGATGACTTCATCATCTTTAACTCGCTTTACAGGGAATGATTCACCAGTAACAACTTTTTCATCAATATGAGTTTCACCATCAATAATAGTTCCATCAACCGGTACTTTTTCTCCAGGTTTTACAATGACTATATCGCCTTCTTTAAGCTCTTCGAGTGGAATCGTTACTTCTTTTCCATCACGTTCAACATGTGCTTCTTTCGCCTCAAGTTTCAAAAGCTCTTTGATGGCGCTTGATGCACGGCCCTTTGCAACCACCTCTACGTATCGGCCTAGAAGGATAAAGGAAATAAGTGCAGCCGAGCTTTCCCAAAATGGATGGTCAATGTTGAAATACAAAAAACCAATCATACTGTACAAGTATGCAGCTGTAGTACCGAGTACTACGAGAACATCCATATTTGCTGCGCCTATTCGAACGGCCGAGTATGCATTTCTGTAGAATGGCCACGCAATTATAAATTGTATTGGCGTGGAGAGAATCCAGTAAATATAGTTAAGGTCAATCCCCCATAATTGATGAATGTGCGGGAGGTTGAACATGTGTACGCCCATGTAGTACGCAATGATAGGAGACGCGATAGCAAACGATGCAATAACACGCTTTTTAGCTAATTGGAGTTCCTTTTGTTCAGCAGCCTCTTCCTCCTCAACACTATTTGACGCTTCATCAGGACGAATGACGTCGTATCCTAATTTATTCACAAATGCATCAATCTGTTCAAGTGAGATCTTTGATTCATCAAACTCGAGAGCTACTTTTTGCGCACCATAACTTGTATTCACCGCAATAACTCCCGCTTGTTTTAAGAGTA
>JAYSTK010000025.1:0-2047 GCA_043719825.1 Candidatus Kaiserbacteria bacterium
TGCGGCTGATGAACATGAAAATATGGGCAGACAGTGAGCATACTTGATTATAGCTTTTCTTTACACCAACGTAGTAAGCGATGGTAGATATCGATGACTTTAAGCGCTGCATGTTTCCAAGTGAGCCGCGAAAGTTCATGCTGCGCCTCCACCACTAACTGATTGTTCATAACGGGATACCTGAGTGCCGCAAGCATTTTATTTGCCATCTCATCAACATCCCAAAAATCTACTTTAAGTACATGCGTGAGTACTTCGGCCACACCTGATTGCTTTGAGACAAGTGCCGGTGTTCCCTGTTGGATAGCTTCAAGCGGAACAAGTCCAAATGGTTCAGAAACTGACGGCATAACAAGCAAATCGGCACTTTGATACATACGATCTCTCTCCTCATCCCACAGCGCTCCAGCAAATATGACATGTCCCGAAAGTCCGAGCTGTGCCACTAAATGTATAATTTGGCGTTCCATATCGCCCCATCCCGAAATTACAAACACAATGTTTGGATCGGTATCTATGACCTTGCGTGCAGCGCGCACAAAATAATCAACACCTTTTTGTATAGTGATGCGCCCATGGTAGAAAACGATTTTCTTTCCCTGGGCTTTAAGTTCGTGTAGTGCCGGGGCAAGACTTTTAAGCCGTTGAGGTTTTATCCCGTTATGGACAACATCCACTTTCATAGGATCTACCCCGAAGCGATTTACAACGATATCTTTTGTAAAATTACTGATTGCAATAATGGATTCAGCTTCAGTGAATGCCTTTTTTTCAATCGCATATACTTCTGGATCAACATAGTCACCTCCTGCTTGATCAAAAGATGTAGCGTGAACATGGAGCACAAGTGGCTTTCCGCTCACTGCCCGCGCACGTAACCCAGCAAGGTAGGATGTCCAGTCATGTGCATGAATGAGATCAAAATCTTCTTTGGATGCAATTTCGCCTGCAACTTCAGCATACCGATATACTTCTTCTAAAATACTTCGTGCAAGTCGTACGCGCTTTCCTCCAGGAAGAAACATTTCAATACATGCACGTGAGCTTTGATACGGAACGAGCGACGACTTGATTTCATACAATTGTGCCGGAGACACATTCGCAAATAAAAATTTTTGTGATCCTATCGTTTGTTGTTCCCGAGGCAAGACAAATATCACTTCTGCACCACACTCCATAATCTCTTCAGTAAGTCCATGGCACGCAACACCAAGACCTCCATTGCGCATTGGAGGATAATCCCATCCGAACGTCAAAATTTTCATGAACTATAAAACTGTACCGACATCATTGTACAGAAAAGTGCGCCTATCAGTGCAGTTGTAAGCATATATTAGCATGACAAACTGGACTTATTTCTATTTAAAAACGTGTTTTAGAGTATAAGTTTATATGAAGCTTTCATGAGTTCGACTTATTGACCAAAATAACCATTCCTGGTACTATCCCCCTACTATGTCACAGGATAAACTCATACGACTTGTATCAGTCGGGGATAAGAAAGGTGTCGGAAAAGGGCATGTTTACTTCACTCGAAAGAATAAAAAGCAGCACACCGATAAGTTTGAGTTCAAGAAATATAACCCAATTACACGCAAGCACGAAGTTTACAAAGAAAAGAAGTAAATAAGTCCACAAAAAATTCCAGCCTAGGCTGGAATTTTTTGTGGACTTATTTACTTACATATTTTCCTTGTTGTGCGAGGCTGTTTTCCTTAAGCGATTGAAGTAGTGCTTTTTGCGCAGAGGGAATATTTTCAGGCTTACCTTGCCATGCCACAAGCACCGGTTCTTCAAGAGCCCGTGAAAATGAAAACGTAATAGGCCATGGCTGTTTACCAAACTTTTGAATAGCGTGAAGATTTTCAGTAGAACGTTTAGGAGTTTGTCCTCCTGAAAGAAAAACGATACCCCCCACTTCATGCGGGACACCGAGTTGGAAGGTGCGGAGAGTAGAAGTTGCAACTTCTTCTGCTGACGACTGCTCCTTTTCTTGCGCACCCGCAAGGACCATACTTGATTTCAAAATTGTTCCGCGAAGATCAAC
>JAYSTK010000026.1:0-15150 GCA_043719825.1 Candidatus Kaiserbacteria bacterium
CTTTTTGAGGTATCGCTTCCACGACACGCTGACCAGGATAATCTCACCGATTTAAAGACGCTGTTTTCCGCTATGGAGCAATTTTATGCGGGTATGCAAACTGTAACGGGAGGAAAAGTAGCAAAACATTACGCACTCGAGATTGCCGTATCCGACAAGCGCGACGATATCATCTTTTATGTAGCAGTACCAAACGAATTTGTAAATCTTTTTGAGAAACAAGCGCTCTCACTTTTCCCACATGCAGTTCTGTATGAACAGCAAAACGACTACAATATTTTTGTGGACGAGGGAGTGAGTCTCATAGCTACTGCAAAAGAAGAGCGTCATGCAATTTATCCACTCAAAATGCATTCGCATTTTGAAAAGGATCCACTTTCAGTACTCTTAAATGCATTTTCGAAAATTGAGCGAGAAGGCGGCGGCGCTGCCGTGCAAATTCTTATTTCAGGTGGAGCACGAGGATACCAGCACACCTATGAAGAAATAATTCACCGCATTGAAAAAGGTGAAAGCAAGGAGGTGGCGATAAGAAAGAGTACGTTTAGCGGGGGAATGCTTGAGGAATTTAAAAGCATTCTCACCTCGACGAGTAAAAAACCAAATGAACTTGAAAAACCGAAGGAAGTAGATACAACGCTCATTGAACTTTTTAATGAAAAAATTAAAACACCAATACTCGGAACTAATATTCGTCTTGCCGTGTCGGCACGTACCGAGACGCGTGCAAATCAAATTCTTACTGAAATTGAATCAAGTTTTCACCAGTTTCAAAATACAAAAGGGAATCAACTTTCATTTGCACGAGCTAAAGGAAGTAAGCGAGAAAGCGAAATACGATCCTTTACCTTTCGAGAATTTGATACCAAAAGCTGCATCCCGCTTTCACTTGAGGAGCTTTCAACGATAATACATTTTCCCGCAGAAGGTATTGAATCGTCCCCACAATTTAAACAATCGCGTGCAAAGCACGCTCCAGCGCCAATGGATATGCCACAGCACGGCACGCTCCTTGGAGAGAATGATTTTAGAAATATAAAAACTAAAATTTATCTGACACCTGAAGACAGACTCCGTCACCTCTATGTAATTGGGCAAACAGGTACGGGTAAAACTACGCTGCTTAAAAACATGCTCGTCCAGGATATACAAGAAGGTGCGGGTGTGTGCATGATCGATCCACATGGTACAGATATAGTTGACGTGCTTTCCGCTATACCGCCCGAGCGTATGGACGATCTTATATATCTTGATCCCTCAAATATGGAACGTTCTATTGGTCTCAATATGCTTGAGTATGATCCTTCATTTCCAGAGCAAAAAACATTTGTGGTAAATGAGCTCTTTTCTATTTTCCAGAAATTATATGGTGCCAATCCCGAATCAATGGGTCCGATGTTTGAACAATATTTTAGAAACTCAGCATTGCTCGTGCTCGAAGATCCGGTGTCGGGAAGTACGATATTGGATATTTCTCGCGTGATGGTGGATGCAGCGTACCGTCGCATGAAACTTTCGAAAGCGACAAATCCAGTCGTGGTGCAGTTTTGGACACAAATCGCGACCAAGGCGGGGGGTGAAGCATCGCTTGAAAACATTATTCCGTACATTGTTTCAAAATTTGATGTATTTGCTGCAAACGACTATATGCGCCCTATCATCGGACAGCAGAAATCCTCTTTCAATTTTAGAGAGATCATGGACACAAAGAAAATTCTTTTGGTTAATCTCTCAAAAGGAAGACTTGGTGAGATCAATGCAAACCTAATCGGCATGATGATTGTAGGAAAAATTCTTATGGCAGCACTTTCTCGCGTGGATGATCATACAAAGGGATTCCCACCGTTCTACTTATATATCGATGAATTCCAAAATGTAACCACAAACTCAATCGCAGCAATTCTCTCTGAAGCGCGTAAATATAAGCTTGGGCTTACTATTGCGCATCAATTTATTGCGCAGATAGACGAAAAGATTCGTGATGCAGTATTTGGTAACGTGGGCTCAATGGCTGCGTTTCGTGTAGGTCCTGAAGATGGAACATTTCTTGAAAAACAATTTGGTCCGACCTTTACGGCAAATGATCTTATGAACATTGATAACCATAATGCGTATGCACGACTCCTTTCAAACGGAAGTCCTACACCTCCGTTTAGTATCAAGACGATGAAGCCTCATGAAACCAACTACGAATACGCTCAAGAACTTATCGCATATTCCATGCTTCGGTACGGTAAACCACGTGCAGAAATAGATAATGAAATCCGTGCGCGGTATCAAAGCTGAGCTACTTACTTTCAGACTTAATTCACATACGTAGCTCATTGAATGTAATTAAGGTAGTTATCAACGCATTTTTTTTATTGCACTCACACCCATAATGCTACAATGAGCATAATGGCGGAGGTATCACGCAGTCCTTTTGATTTGCGCAGTTGGCTAGGGCTCACTGCGGTGCTTAAAGCTGCACGTGAAAGCAGCCTTTCTCCTGTAGAATATGCAAATTTTCGTAATCTTGTTCTTGAATATGCTCAGAAAGGAGGAGATGCAGCTATAAAAAAGCAAATCGATGCAGTTATACAAACTTTTTCTTCTCATGAAAAATCCAACCCCGGCAATCAACTAAAAGAAGCTCCTCTTCAAGCATCTGTTTCATCAGGTCCTTCTTCATTTGATCGTTCACAAGGTAGGCGCGTTACTCCAGTTTTTAAAACTAGCAGTGTCCCTCATCAAGAGAGTAAAACAGAGATGCCTGTAGTCATCCCCACGCGTTTAAAGATTACGGAATCAACAGATGAACCAATAGTGTCAATAGGAAGAGACCCTGTAGTTCAAAAAATTGAACCCGTGGCAGACTTACCTGTAGAGATAGTTGAAGTGAAAATTAAAGAAGAGCCTCTTTTGCCTGCAACGTTTAAAACAATTGATGAACATCGTATCCGCATTACAGAAATTAAACGAAGAGTGAATGCACTCGTGGGTAATCCTGTTACGCTCATGGACAAGGGGAACGGGGTTGGCCGTACCTATATGACCGCACTCCTTACCGCATTAAAAGCATCAAGTCCTGGTGCAACCATGAACATTGAAGATGCAATGGAGAATCTTGAAAAAGCTTTTCAAGAAATTATTGCGTTTAATAAAAACCAAACGACCACCACGACTGAAATTGAAAGCGAAATTCCCCTTGATACACCCCCGCCTGTGTCTGTAGCGAATGAAAATATTGTTGAACAAACATCACCGGTTTCAGATTCCGATCTCCCTGGAGCGCTACCGCCCCTGCCAACACTTTCTCCATTTGAAGTAGAAGTTCCCATTGAAGAGGATGCTGTACCAAAAGCACCGTTAGTGCAGGGCGATGAGCGATGGGACCAAGATGATCAAGAAGATACAAAGGAAGATATTCGTGAAATAAAGAAGATGCTGCATGAAAATCAGATACCCATTCGCGCCACTGATCGGGGACGACGTTCATTCATTCCATCTCTCATCGACATGGAAGATGACAAAGTAAATACTCCTACACCCGAGGATTCAGCATGGCACGCTCATATTGTTCCGGACGAGTTGAGTCACGAATCAGTAATGCGCAGACCCACTTCATCTATAAGTGGACTCACCGTAGGAACCCCTCAAACAGAGCTGATGGTTCCAGAGGTGTCTGCAGCACTTTCGCAAATGCTCCATGATTGGAATATTTTTGCCTCAAGCGGACTCTTTGGAATGGGTCCTGGAGGAATTGAACACCCGTTGTTCCAACAACTTGCCCATTTGCCTATGGGCGAAGTACTTTCTGGAAGATGGGATGGTGCTAATCCTAAAATAGCGCGAGCAATAAAAGATTATGTTGATGCATGGCGCCATGAACAAGGAGTTGCGTATAATCCTACAGAAGCATTTGAACATTATCTCCGGCGCGTTGCACAAAGAATAATGAAAAGACAAAATGGGGAAGTCTAGCGTACGTGAATCGTATCGATAAGTGGAAAGAGAAATTTATTCCTGTAGTATAGGCCTATGCCTTTTATGCATCACGCTCAACTTTTAGTGGGTTCGTATACATGGGCATGTACGGTTTTGCCCAAAAATTTTCAGCATGAGAGTGAGGATGTTCGTCATTGCACTGGAATTCGTTTGGGTATTGATGACGTACGAGAGATTATTATTGAATCATACCGAACTCCACTAATCGATAAAAAGCGTACATTTGTAATTGCGTATTCGCTAATAAACATAGAAGCGCAAAATGCACTGCTTAAATTATTAGAAGAGCCTCCAGCGACCACTCAATTTTTTATAATAATCGATAGAGAAGAACTTTTGCTTAAAACGGTACGTTCGAGATTGCATGTAATTGCACGTGAAGGAGTCAAAGAGGCGACAAAGGAAAGCCATGACTTTTTAAAGCAAACTTTGTCCGAGCGTCTTGAAGAAATAGGAAAACGAATGCTTAAAAAAGATGAAATGTGGGCCCGCGAGTTGCTTAACGCAATTGAAGTTAAGGCTAAAGCTGATCGAAATCTCAAACTACTTCAATCTCTGAATACACTGCGTCCATTTTACGATTTGCCGGGAGCATCTCGAAAAATGATACTTGAGCATCTCTCCCTCAACCTATAGCTTATAGTGTATTGACTTATATACAAATATGTTGTTAATATAGTCATTCGCGGGTTCTTTTACAGATTGCACAGGGTCACAGCGATAAATACTTAAATCCCAGTAAACTGACCTTTTAAGCATTTATCGCTGTGACTACTGAGAGGAAATTCTTCAAGTTCACGCTACACAAGGAGATGAAATGGGCGAATCGATGCTTACCAATGCAAACCAAAATGCAAAACTTGAGGCCCTGCAACACCTAATGTCAAATCTGCTGGGACCTGATGGAAACATTGTGTTAGATGAATTGATCCAGTTCAATTTACGTGCCCCGTGCTGGTTGGGTGCCACAAAACCTCTTAACGAGGTGAAATCAAGAACACCTGTTCCTAGTAAAACACTGCAGCCTGCGTTATTGCAGTTGATAGATCCAAGGATCATCATCCCTGCAACAAAATCAAGTTTTGTTGTTGAGAAAAACTTTGTCGTCAATGTGCATAACCATCGTGATCGACTACCAACCGAAGGTATTTTGATTCGCGAGCTTGGCCCCGGAATAAAGCAGTTTTTGATGGATGAAGTTGAAGTGGCTCAAGAAGAGCAGATTCTTTGGTGTCACGATTTGATTCGGGACACACAGCTTAATGGGATTGCTCTTGCTCTTGGACAAAAAAGCCTCTACACAACTTTGACCTCGCTTCACTATTTGCTTATAAAACAAGCGCAAGGACAATCGGGCTATTTGAAGAATTCCGGAACGCCAAATGCATTTCTGGTCCGAGGAATTGAAAAGCGCGAGCCAACGAGGGGATTTCAAGAAAAGTTTCCATTGGATGTAATTGTGAAGGTGACTTGGGGTGATCGAGGGTGGGTCCTGAATGCTGCTAAGGCAACTCATGGGACACCACAAACTGAGCGCGTTCGCTTCTTCTCGCAATCGATCCCCCGTGAGAGTGTTGTCGAAGAAAAGAGCTCGAATGACGAGGGGACCGTTCAACAGATGGCCGCAGCCTAACAGAAGTTCTTGCTGTGTTCTTTCAAGCTCGATACTTTGGTATCGAGCTTTTTGTATGCGCATTTTGAGAAGATGATATAAGTACGGTAGAATACATGTACTATGGCATACGATTTTACGAAATTTGAAAATAGAGCGAAAGAAATTGACGGATGGCTACTTCGTGAGTTCAGTGGTATTCGAACAGGGAGAGCAACACCTGCACTTCTTGATTTTGTGCATGTAGAAGCGTATGGAGCGAAAGTACCAATCAATCAAGTTGGTTCTGTAAATGTGGAAGACGCACGGACGCTCCGTATTTCAGTATGGGATGCGAGTCTTGTGCGTGCTGTTGAAAAGGGAATTATCGATGCTGATCTTGGTATGTCTGTGGTATCAGACGGAACGGGACTTCGTGTTATTTTCCCTGAACTCACAGGAGAACGTCGCATTCAACTTCTTAAAATTGCGAAGTCAAAGCTCGAAGAGGCTCGCGTATCTATTCGTGCTGCCCGAGATGAAGCTATGAAGGAAACTGATGCACTTCTAAAAAATGGAGATCTGAGCGAAGATGAAAAATTTTCGGCAAAAGATGATTTACAAAAACGTGTAGAAGCTAAAAATTCTGGTTTACAAACTCATTTTGAGCTGAAGGAAAAAGAAATTAATGAGTAAATAAATTTATTGTATGTCGATTCTCATTTTTCTTGCTGTACTCTTTGTCCTTGTGCTTGTGCATGAATGGGGTCATTACATTACCGCAAAACTTACCGGCATGCGTGTCGATGAATTTGGTATTGGTTTCCCACCGAAGCTTTTTGGTATTAAAAAAGGTGAAACTGAATACACCCTGAACGCACTACCGATTGGTGGTTTTGTTAAAATATATGGTGAAGACGCAGAAGCAGCCCATGAATCGAATGACTTTAATCGTTCGTTTACTGGGAAGAGTAAATGGGCACAAGCACTTGTGCTTATAGCGGGGGTTACGATGAATGTACTTTTTGCATGGTTTCTTTTTACCACTGCATTTATGTCGGGCATTGAGCAGTCGGTGAATGAAGAAGAAGCAACCGAGGATGCAAGGCTTATTGTGACCAATGTTATGACCGATGGACCAGCGGGGAAGGCCGAACTTCCACAAGGAGTTACCGTAACTGCGGTAAACCGCGGCAATGAAACCCTCTCATCACTCACTCCCTCATCATTTAGTGAATTTGTAAGTAAGGCGGGAAGTGAGCCGCTTCAGATTGCGTATATGAAAGGTGACGAAATGTTTGTTTCAACGATTCAACCGCAAGCGGGTGTGATTGCTGCAGAACCTGAACGTGTCGCTATCGGTGTCGCGCTCACGCTCGTAGATCATGTCGAATATACATTCATAGAAGCTATCAAAAAAGGATTTACGTATACGCTCACGAGCACTCGTGACATTGCGGTGGGCATCTATAGTCTTGGACGTGATGCGATTATGGGCAAGGCGGATTTTTCACAAGTCGCTGGTCCTGTAGGTATTGTAGGACTTGTGGGTGAGGCTTCAGCGTATGGCATCACTGCACTCCTTATGTTTACTGCATTTATTTCTCTAAACCTTGCAGTGATTAATTTACTCCCATTTCCTGCACTCGACGGTGGACGCCTTTTATTTGTTGGAATAGAAGCAGTTACAGGGCGAGCAATGCCCGCGCGCGCAACACAGATCATGAATACGGTTGGGTTCTTTCTGCTGATACTACTTATGGTGGTGGTCACCTGGAACGACATCGCAAAGCTCATTTAGCCAAATTTGGCAGATTTCTTTGTCAGAACTGCAATTTTCTCCTGACCGTACTTCTGTACGGCTCGTTCGTAAACCTTGTTCCGTCTTGAACTGCATTCAAATATGAGTAAATCAAAGCTCCGAATGGCATCTGAATTTGGCTAAATGAGTATGTAATTAAAGCGTTTTCGAACTATTGACAAATATCTAATTTATGTAGTATAATATAATTTGAATTTGCACCTAATCAACTCAACGTCAGACAAGGAGAACACAAATGAGCGTCATTTTGCGGTTGATCGACAAGAACCATCCGCTTCACGCGCATGGGCGCTATGAGGAGACAGGCAACGGTGGCGGGTTTTTTGCCTCGAAGAATCCCGACAAGTATGCGAGGACGATCTTCACATCCCTCTCACATCCGAATGCTGTTGCATTTATTGCGAAAGAATTTGCCGGTCTCCCAATGCAGGTGAGGATTGCGCTTCGCACGCTGTGCAACGATGGCAACGCGACTGGCAACGTTCGCAAGGGCGTGCAGCGGCTGAATGAACTCCTCCGCGGAGAGCTGCTCCGTGAGGAACAGCGCATGCGCACGAGTGTGCGTGTCGAGACGCAGAATGGCGTTGGGTACCGCAGGCAGGTGGTGAATCCCTCGATCGCCGGAGCCGCGCGCAAGTACGGCATCATCCCCCAAGGGAAATAGGCCCGCACGACGAACCACACAAAGGTTCGCTCCAGCGGGCTTTTGTTTTGTCTCGTAATAAATGATCGCTCCTAATACAATACATAGGCCTTGCCTCTGTATTTTCTAAAATATAAAAAACAAAAGCCCGCGACACGTCGCGGGCTTTTTGATGACGACTTCGTGATTAGTCGATATGACTGAGGGTGAGTCCGTTGATTTGGTATACCGGTGCACGAGTGCTGAAACAAGGTCTACTTGTGAGCGGATCAGGGAACGTTTCGACCCAGAGTGAGGAGTCACCCGGCTCAGTTTGGGCGAACGCAATTTTCTGACCGTCACATCCTCGAGCAATTTCAACAACAAAGCGATTACAGAGCTTCCTCACATGAACAAGCCGCTCTCTCTCGACAACTGAAGTGTCCTTTGTCACTGTCGCTACTTGGACAGGAATTGGAAAGCGGACAAGCCCTTCATTCAATACGCTGAGTAACATGGCGTGCCTCCCTTCAAAAAGATCGCCAACCTTTATTCTAGCAGAAAGATAGTTATAAGTAATTATCTTGTATAGATTTTAAGTTTTATATTCAAAGAACACTCAATAAGATCTAGATTAAAGGGTGACATATGCTGGGAGCATATGCACAGGAGGGAGATGGGATACGTACTTCTTGTAGGATGTCTATCCGAGCGACGAAGCTAACGAAGTAAGTGAGATTTTAGTGAGCGTTCGCCTTTTTGACCCACGGGGGCTTTCCCTATAGAATGGACTCATTATCCGAGGTAGAAACCCCGCGCGGCGAGTGTTGTTTTGTTCGCCTAACATAATTTAAATCCCATTTGCATGCGACAATCACAACTTTTCACAAAGACCCGCAAAGAAGCACCTGCTGACGAAACTGCATTGAACGCGCAACTCCTCATTCGCGCAGGATACGTGCACAAAGAAATGGCGGGGGTGTATAGCTACCTACCACTCGGGCTTCGTGTACTTGAAAATATAAAGCAAATCATACGTGAGGAAATGAATCGGGAAGGTGGGCAAGAGATTGTGATGACTGCACTCCAAGAGCAGGAAATATGGGAAAAAACTGACCGTTGGGATGATGCGAAAGTCGACAATTGGTTTAAGACGACACTTAAGAATGGAACAGTGCTTGGACTCGGAATTACTCACGAAGAGCCTCTTACACGTATTATGTCATCGTACATTTCTTCGTACCGTGATCTTCCACGATATGCGTACCAATTTCAAAATAAATTCCGTAATGAAACCCGTGCAAAGAGCGGAATTATGCGTGGGCGCGAATTTATGATGAAAGATCTTTATGATTTTTCTAAGAACGAAGTAGAACACAATGAATTTTATGATCGTATGCGCGCCGCATACACACGAGTATTTAAGCGAGTCGGCATCGGAGACTGTACGTATGTTACCTTCGCATCAGGGGGTATTTTTAGTGAATTTTCTGAAGAATTTCAAACGGTTTCTGAGGCTGGGGAAGACATCATTTATATTGATGAGAAAAGTGGTATTGCACTCAATAAAGAGGTCTACACAGATGCAGTTATAGAAAAACTTGGGCTTAAGAAAGATGAACTCGTAGAGAAGAAATCAATAGAGTCAGGAAATATTTTTCATCTTGGAACAAAGTTCTCTCTGCCACTTGGACTGTATTACACGGATGAGAATGAACAGAAAGTACCGGTGTATATGGGGTCATATGGCCTTGGTCCAACTCGGCTTATGGGGACACTTGTAGAAGTCCTTGCTGATGAAAAAGGAATTGTATGGCCCGAGAGCGTTGCTCCATTTAGAGTACATCTCGTGCTTCTAAACCAACAAGATGCTGAGGTTCGTGATTGGGCTGAAGGTATTTATTCTTCTCTGCAAAAAGGTGGGGCCGAAGTGCTCTTTGATGATCGTGATCAAACAGCTGGTCATAAATTTGCAGACAGCGACCTAATGGGAATGCCCTATCGAGTTGTGGTAAGTAAACGCGGCAAAGAGGAAGGGATGTTTGAAGTTGTTGAACGTCATTCGGGAGAAATAATGAAACTCACTGAAGAAGAACTTTATTCTAAATTTTGTAATCGAGACGTAGAATAATGAGCAAATTTCAGTCAATAATACAGACCGTGTTTGGATCACTTTCGACTGATATTGGTATTGATCTCGGTACCGCTAACACATTAGTGTATGTGAAGGGAAAGGGAATCGTACTCAATGAGCCCACTATTGTTGCACTCAATAAAAAAACAGGACAACTGGTCGCGGTAGGTAATGAGGCAAAGACCATGCTCGGAAGAACGCCACCATACGTAGAGGTGGTGCGCCCTCTTGTTGACGGAGTGATCTCTGACTTTGAAGTAACTGAGGAAATGCTTGCGTACCTTATAGGAAAGGTCCGGAGTACTACGCGCTCTCTTATCTCTCCCCGTGTTCTTATTGGTGTACCCTCAGGGATTACCTCCGTTGAGATGCGCGCAGCCCGTGATGCAACACGGAACGCAGGTGCCCGTGAGGTATATCTTATTGAGGAACCGATTGCTGCGGCAATCGGGGCAAAACTCCCAATCCACAAACCGCAGGGAAATATGATTAT
The DNA here is from genome assembly GCA_043719825.1 of Candidatus Kaiserbacteria bacterium. Classification (GTDB taxonomy): domain Bacteria; phylum Patescibacteriota; class Minisyncoccia; order Phycocordibacterales; family UBA918; genus Damh-18. The sequence continues at coordinate 10,650 of JAYSTK010000026.1, forward strand.
TGATATTGGTGGGGGTACGACTGATATAGCGGTAATTTCACTCAATGGCATCGTAACTGCAAAAAATTTACGCGTCGCCGGGGATCGTCTGAGTCAGGACATCATGACCTACATCAGAGACCAATTTAAAGTTTTGGTGGGGGACAAAACTGCAGAAGATGCAAAGATGATGCTTGCCTCTGTTGAAGAGCATAGTGAGTCGAAAGAACTTATCGTACGGGGGAGAGATGTGGTCACGGGATTGCCACGTGAAGTGGTTATTACGGATACCGATGTGCGAGAGGCAATTTTGGGTTCCATAAACACCATTGTGGAGTCAGCTCGCGATGTAATTGAAAAAACGCCCCCCGAAGTGCTTGCAGATATTATGCAGCGCGGGATTCATCTCGCAGGCGGGGGAGCATTGATACCGGGAGTCGCACAGTTACTTGAAGAAGTACTCAAATTACCGGTGGTGGTGGTTCCTGATCCCTTACGCGCGGTTGTGCGAGGAATAGGTATTGTTCTCGAAAACTTTGAGCTTTATGAAGAACTTCTCATTCAAAACGAAGAAGAATTATCACCACAACTCTAGTACGCGCTCGCTTAAGCGCGCCTTTAGTTTTACCGTGCTCGCACTTGTGGCGGTGTTTTTGCTCCAAAATCTCTTTGGAGGGTTTTTCTCTAATTCAGTCATGAGTCTTCTTTCAATAAAAACACATTTAGCTAATTCATCTGCTACGTTGCCCGTCTTTATACGTGATCGTATAGACCTCCTGAAGCAATTACAAAACTTAAAAACTTCGGTTGACGCACAAAGTGGGTATGCTACAACGATTGATCAATTAACTGCAGAGAACAGTGAATTACGAAATCTTTTGGGGGACGTTCCATCCGATCGTATTGCTGCGGGTGTTATTGCTCGACCTCCCAGCGTTCCTTACGATGTTTTAGTTCTCGATCGTGGAAGCGATGACGGCATTGTAGAAGGTGCACTCGTGTATCATTCGGCAAATTTTGCGATTGGCTACATTGAACGTGTATTTACCACGAGCGCCATGGTCGTTTTGTTCTCAAGTCCTCACACTGAATCCACAGTCTATGTATATGGACCAGATGTCTATGCACGTGCGTATGGTGAAGGAGGTGGAGTGATTCGTATTTCTGTTCCGCAAGGTGTTTCAATTACAAAGGGAAATGTCGTAATCCTACCCATGCTTTTGAGTGGCACATTGGGCACCATTCACGAGGTAACTTCCATTCCAACGCAACCAGAACAGCATGCTTTTCTTACGTATCCCGTTCCTCTCCAGTCTATTCGCCTCGTGAGTGTAGAAACTGCAGCGCTCCCTGAAATCTCATTTGAGTTGGCAAAGGAAAGAGTTGAGTCATACCGCACACGTTTTATAGTAGAGGTGCCCGATGCATACAAACTTTCCACCACAACCATTGCTACATCAAGCAGTACGGTGACAAATGAAACTGCGTCAAGTACTGTAATTCCTGAATAAAGTAATATGCGTATTATTTTCTTTATTGGTGTATTTCTAACAGGGATATGTGTTCCATTTGTTTTGTTTTTAATTCCGCTTATTGCATATCTTTGTATATGGAGTGGTTTCGAGTTACTTATAATCGGTGTCATCATTGATAGCATTTTTGGGACAGGAAAATTTCCGTATATGTATACAGCTACTATCGGAGTACTACTCATTGCGGCAACATTCGCACGCCCCTATATGAGTTGGTATGATACGGACATATCTTCACTATGAAATGGTTTCCAAAAAAGAAAGTTCGCGAAGTATCTTTTGAAGAAATTTTGCTCGACGCATCAAATCTTCCGTCATTTAATACGGGCCGTATGGAAGGCAGAATAGAGCTTCCTTTGTCGTTCCGAAGTATGTACGGTGTGGGGATTATTTTTACGATTGTTGCGTTGCTTTTTTTTGGGCAATTATATAAGTTGCAAATTATCCAAGGAGCCGAACTTGCCCGAAAAGGGGAACAAAATCGCACTGAAGCGGCGCTTATTATTGCTGAACGCGGTCCAATTTATGACAGGCGAGGAGAACTCATCGCATGGAACGAACGTGACACGACAGGTGAGTATGATTTTCCTGTACGTGCATATACTGATAAATTTGGTCTTGGTCAACTCATCGGCTATGTGAGCTATCCGCAGAAAGACAGAGCGGGATTTTATTTCCGTACTGAGTATGTAGGCCGCAATGGGGTAGAGGAAGCCTATGATGAGATTCTAAAAGGTGAGAATGGTAAACAATTTGTTGAAGTGAATGCACTCGGTGAATCTATTTCAGGTAATGTGGTAACTGAACAGATCCCCGGTTCAGAACTTTACTTGTCCATAGATGCTGAACTTTCTGAAATGATGTACAACATCATTGCAACGACTACGGCACAGAATGGTTTTCGAAGCGGAGCGGGGGCAATTATGGATGTGGAAACGGGTGAAATTTTAGCGCTCACAAGTTTTCCATCCTACGATCCGGAAGTACTCGCAGACGGTGATGATGGAGACCTTATCAAAAGTTATAATGACGATCCTCGATATCCGTATTTAAATAAAGTAGTAAGTGGCTTATACACCCCGGGTTCAATTGTAAAACCATTTGTTGCATATGGAGCTCTCGCAGAGGGGGTAATAAGTCCTGAAAAAGTAATTGTAAGTAAAGGTTCAATAGTAATACCAAACCTGTACGATCCTACGAAACCTGCAATTTTTAGAGATTGGCGCAATTCACTTGGTGCAATGACCATTCGGGATGCAATCGCATATTCATCTAATGTTTTTATGATGGCGATTGGTGGAGGATATGAAGATCAGCGGGGAATTGGGATTACAAAGTTAAGTAAGTATTACAAATTATTTGGAATTGGAAGTACCACCGGTATCGAATTGATGGGAGAAGAAGAAGGGATAATTCCAGACCCCGCATGGAAGGAAAAAGTGTTCAAGGATGATTGGCGCCTTGGAGATACCTACCTCATGTCAATCGGACAATATGCAATGCAAGCCACACCTCTCCAGATGCTTCGTGGGTATGCAGCAATCGCGAATGGAGGATATCTTGTCACACCCCATGTTGCAAAAGGAAAAGATGGTGATCGAGAAAATCTTTTTTTGAAACTTGATGCACTTAAAGTGGTGCAAGAAGGAATGCGTCGTACCGTAATTCAAGAAGGTGGGACAGCACGTGCACTTGAACGAAAAGATGTCTCGATTGCAGCAAAATCTGGAACCGCAGAACTCGGTGCTGCCAAAGAAAAAGTTAATTCATGGAGCGCGGGATATTTCCCCTATGAGAAGCCAAAATACGCATTTATACTCTTTATGGAGTATGGCCCTCGAAGCAACATGGTTGGAGCAGGCTCAGTGATGGGAAAAGTATTTGATTGGATGGCGCTGAATCGCCCTGAATATCTTCAGAACATTTGAATTTGAGGCATTTCTTTGTTGCTTCTCTCGTTTGCTCCACGCGCCGTATAGTAAATACGTCTTGGTCGCAAGCCTCGCTCGCGCCTCGAACTGTCCTCAAATTTAAATGTTCTGGGTTTTGGGTTATTAAATTGGGATTACTCTCATCTTAATCTTCTATATTCCATATTTAAATATCCAATATTCACAATGTTTGACTTCACCACACCGAAACGTATAATGTCACACACAAGCAAAGAAATAATCTCTGCAAGTGCGAGTAATGTTTAATTTCAATTATGAATGAACCACACGATTCATTTCTTACACAGGAAAAATTTGAGGAACTAAAGAAGGAACTTGATAATCTCAAAACCGTTCGTCGAAAGGAAGTAGCGGAATCACTCGAGTATGCACGTAGTCTCGGAGATATCTCTGAAAACGCGGAGTACCAAGAAGCACGTGACATGCAGTCTGCTATAGAAGAACGCATTCAGTATCTTGAGAAGGTTATCAAGGACGCAAAAATCGTCGCACATATTCAGAAGGGTGACGTCGTCGGACTTGGTTCAGCGGTCACCATTCAAAAGGGAGGAGAAAAGGAAACTCGCACCTATACTATTGTAGGTTCAGAAGAGGCAAACATTCACGAGCACAAACTATCGTACCTTTCACCGCTCGGTGAAGCGCTCATGGGAAAAGCAAAAGGGGATGAATTTACTTTTGAAACTCCAGGAGGAAAGCAGTCATATTCAATTTCAAAGGTGGTCTAGAAATTACTGAGCGTAGCGTGAGAAGCGAATACATGGAGCTTCGCAAGACTCATTGAGGGCTTTTTGAAAGAAATGATACAAATGACCCAATGAGTGGACAGTTTCTGTAAGAAACATAATTTGTGACCCGTCACTTTTTCTTCAACAAAGAAGAAAAAGTGACGCAGAAGTTTAGAACAAAGAAATACACATTCAGCAGGTTATTAGAAAAGCACCGCAGGCCCGAAGGGCCTGCGGTGCTTTTCTTTTCTCCCTATAAACGCTACTATAATCCACATGTCAGGATTAGATGAAGTGCGCCTAGAGCGTC
>JAYSTK010000027.1:0-2030 GCA_043719825.1 Candidatus Kaiserbacteria bacterium
GGATGGTCGGATATCCGCGATGATTATTATTCACAAAGAGAGTGCTTGGCGGGTTTGCGGCATATATCCATCCCTTGTGGGCATAGGTGCCGCTTTTCATTTTTTCCGCAGATTGATCGTGTGATGCGCTATTGAGATGATTTTGCGGTGAGATATAAAAACCAGCGAAATCTTTTATCGATTCAAAACTCATATAAAATACTCTATGCGCCGATGTGGCCGCCGGCGTGGGTGCTACAACTTGAAAAGCAGGTGCCAACAGAGCATCTTTCAGTGGCCTATGAAATAGAAACACAATAGCCGATCCGATAATAAAAATTATGATGATAATCCGTTTCATTATCTATTTTATAAAATAATCAAGTGATTTATTGTAAGCTTTCGCTAACTCACTTAATTCAACTGCATCAACTCTACGCTCGCCACGCTCTATCTTGGAAAGATACGCTTGCGGCTTCTTTAGCTTTTTACCTGCTTCTACTTGCGTTAGACTTGACTCTAGGCGAGCGGAACGAAGTTTTGCGATGAGTTTTTGATATTTTACTCTGTATTTTGTCGCCATAGATATATTAGTATGATATAATCGATTATGGAATATACCATCATGGTTTATTATGTATAAGGGCGATGCTTGATAACGGCGACCGTGGCGCACCCATATCCACGTTTGATGGTAGTTCTGTTCGCGAACCGCACACAACCGCCTCCGCATAGCCCGCTCGCATTCGCTAACGCTGGCTGCTTCGGCGTTGCGTGCGTTCGCTTGGTGGTTTCGACCGATATCTAACTCACAGTTTTCTCGACTAACTCAAATGCGGCATTTCAGTAGAGGTATTGTTTGTCTCGCTGAAAATCAAAAGAAATTCCATACAAAGCCGGTGTCTTTGTTACTTCGTTTCGTACTCAGGTAATCCGCTCTCGCGCAAACAAGTAGCCTGAAAATTCATGCGTAAGGCATCACACTGAGCAGTACACTTCAGCCAAAACTTATTATGTTCTTGACTATCTTGAAAACGCTGGGAATCTAATTGATTTCCGCATTGCGTCATACACTTATCATACTCCGGCCCAGGTGCATTGCATTGCTCCACAACAGAATCTCGCTCTATACGCACGGAACGCTCACCACTCACATCAGAATACACTTGATACGTGAAAAGTGAGATATCAAATAACAAAATATGGCTAAGTAGTATCGCGACATACTTCTGCCAAGAATAATAGCCAACTTTTTTTCCTAACCAAAATCCGAGAACTCCCCAAACTACAATGAGGAGACTCCCGATGATTACCACACCAAGGGTGTTGAGGTTGGGAAGTATCTGAACAAAAGCCCCAGTCCCTCCACTCTCCAAGGGCAACCACGATAGCGGAAAATATAAAATATAAAATGCAATCAAATACGGAACTTGTAACACTGAGGACATTAAAGGTAACCCCGTGCCATCATTATTTGGCCAGATGTTGTTAGGATTAAGCAAGCCAGTTTCTATGGCTCCAAAGAGGAGAGGACTCAATAGCCATAGAATCATCACTATCTGTAGCCTTGAAATACTTTTCATAAACTTCTTACAAGTTATTATTTTAATAATTCTTACATGGTCACACCTAACGCCTTAGCTATTAAGCTCTCCCAAATTCTATTAACTCAACCACGTCAACCCTTCGCTCATCTCGCTCAATCTTGGAAATATACGCCCGTAGTTTCTTCAGACGCTTTCCCGCTTCGCCGTTTCAGTCTCCGAAAAGAGCATCTTTATTTTATCACTTTTTGATTGCTATTTTCTCTGCCCACACGGCAGACCGAGGCGCTTCTTCTCCGTGTTTGGTGGTAGCTTGAAACTCTGTGGCTTCGATAACGAGCGGTGACAACTGAAATCTACTCTGGGGTTGTAGTAGAGTTCGTCAATTCCATTTTTCCACCGCGGAGCTCTGTACTGGACCCCATTCATCAGACACCAGTCTTGTATAAGGAAATGGTAGCATTTCCTGATTGGCGCGCAAACTGCATTGGCGACATTTTGAGCGCC
>JAYSTK010000028.1:0-15076 GCA_043719825.1 Candidatus Kaiserbacteria bacterium
GCAAGTGACTCTGTAGAGGGTGTGCGGAGATATGGAACATGCGGAATTATTTGCATAAACCGTGAAATATACGATTCCGCCCGACAGGTTATCGCACGAAGTTCCTCTTGATACGGAGCAAGTGCTTCAGCAATGCTCCCCATTTTTGTAAAATCAATGCTCAGAAATATATCTGCATGAGGAAAATCTTGCGCGGTTTTCTTCTGTGGAGCATGCTTGTCCCAAATGAGCATTATCCGAAACTTTTGTTTCTGTTCACGCTCATATCGACGAATACTCTCGATCGTGCCATCAGGCAGCCCCATGACATACGCAATAATGTTCTTATTTTTGTTCACCATGTGTGGAAATAAGTATATAAAAAAGCCACAAAATGGCGTTTGGATTCATTTGTATTAGTTTTATTATACCATATGATGAGTATATAAGCAATCTATAGAACCGATGAATGAGCAATATCTTGAGGTTTTCAAAGTAGGGGTTTCACGAGTCGTGCATACACAACGAGATTATGTGTGTATCGTTGTTCTCCCTTTTTGAAGGTTCCCGTACATGTAATAAGACGAAGTGACGGGTAGGAAGTCTGCCCATACACTTTTTCTGTTGGAAATTCCTCTTGCTTATATCGCTCAAGATATTCCACTATGAATTCCGCCTCAGATCCGTCAGCGCGAGTAATATATATCGAATCCCCAGGAGACAGTTGTCCGAGCGAAAAAAATACTGCAGGACCTTCGCGTGAATCTACATGTCCAAGAATTGCAGCGGTACCCATTTCACCCGGAGCGGCGCCAAGCTTATACCATCCCACTTTGTCATAATCATCGGGAACTGTAATGGTTTGATCGGGATTGAGGTCGAGTGGAACATCAAACATAGCTTCCACATTTATACTAGGAATTTTAATATATGTAGGTAGCTCTCGAGATAGGGTGTATGGTTCATCCTTCTTATCCACAACAGAATCAAACTGAGTATCTTTTACTTCTTCAGGAACACTCGGTGTACTCAAAGATAAATTCCATACAAGAAGTAAAGCGAGACTTAATCCAAAAACGACAAACGCCCCTACACGGAGGTAGCGGCGTTTGCTATGCACAATCGTTGTCTCGCTCGCTAATTCCTGTTTCTCTGATTTAGCCATTCTTTGAAAATCGCAAAGTGACGAGCGACATCATCATCCCAAAGAATGCAGTGAGTGGTAATGACGAGTCTGGCGACATACCTCCTCCTCCTGTGTTGGGGGCACCGACAGGAAGCATGGTTGTTGATTCGCCTAACACTTCACCTATTGGATCTGGAGTATTATTTGAATCACTGTCACCATCACCATCCACAAGTGAAATACGTACTCCGTTTCCACCTCCACCCCCGCCGCCTCCTCCGCCGCAATTAGAAGTACAGCCCTTGAATACGTTACCGAAATTGAACGGACCGAAAGTCCCAATAACCGCAGCATGTGCAGTTGGGGCGATCAAGTTACGTATAGAAGCGAAGAAGCTAGCAGCTGGAACTGAGGTAACAACTTCTGGGACCGTTATTACGTGTGTACCATTGTTCGGGAATGTTTGTTGCCATTCATTTTGTATCACTTCACTTATAGTCCAAGTACCCGCGATTACTTCAAACGAATAATGTCCATCAGCATCTGTCGCTGTGGTAAGCGTGGCAGAGCCATTTGTTGCCGTAACTGTCCAACCTGAGAGATCATTTTCAGTATAGTTACCGTCTTCTTGATTCTCATCAAACTGTTCCCAGTTGTCATTTTCGTTCGCATCGTGCCATACATATCCTTCGAGAATGTACCTGTTTTGGTCATTCGTAAACGTACAGGTAATAGTTTCACCATCCTGAAGCGTTACTGAAATCGGATTTTTTATTTGGCCGAGAATGATTTCTCGATTTATGTCGGACACACACGATACAGTATCGAGTTCCCATCCTGACGGAAGATTTTCAGTAATTGTATACACCGTGTCAACATTGAGGTCTCCACTTTCAATTTCCGAATTTGGAATAAGTGAAAGGTCAGTTGCACTCCATGAACTATCGAACGTAAATACCTGTGACGTATCGCTTCCCTGTGTCACTTCCTTTCGCACAACAATAGTTTCTTCATTGCTATTTGAGTCACGAGGTGTGTAACGATTTGTAAATACACAACTTACATCTTCGCCAGCAGAAAGATTGACATAATAACCATCATTACCTGTAGTAATGTTCTCTAATTCAGGACTATTTGGATTCGTAACATCAGTACAGGCTACGCTTTCAAGTGCCCATCGAGGAGGGAGATTGAACTCGCTGATAAAGTAACTCATTCCTACACCCCCCGCAAGTCCATCAAAAGTCACTGGTGCACTGTCTGCAGTAACTATAAGTGCCGGACTCATAAACCCTCCAATACTAAATGGAACATTTGTTGCGGCGCCCTCACCTACCACTACCTTGTCTATTGTAATTGATGCAAGTGGGTCACCTTCAGTGTCATCATTTGAACCATCGCACCCTGGGTCATTAGGATAATCAATTAATGAATCTTCGCTGCCATCATCATTCAAATTGTTTGAACATGCTGGAAGCTCAGTGTTTGTTATCGTGCAGGTATATGATTGACCGAGTACTGCGTTAATAGAGCATCCCTCATATGTCGTTGAATATCCGGGTGCCAAAACTTCCGTAATATTGTGTGTTCCTGGAGTGGTAACAATTACCTGATTGGACGCATCACTTTCAAAGAAGATCGAACTCGCTCCGTCCAGAGAAAATGCGAATGCGGAAGCCTGAGTAGTGCCTCCAAATCCATTCACGACTACTTTGTTCACGGTGATGACTGCTTCAGTTGGGTCGTTGTCATCATTTGTAATGGTACATGACTTTACATCGCCAACACTTAAAGAAACATTACCATTTGCATCACAATCTCCACTAAAGCTTGCGAGATATCCTCCACTATTTGTCTCGCTTACTACGTAGCTTCCTGCATTGAATGCATTTTGTACACCACTCGAAACTCCTGTTGTATCCACAAAGAGTGGAAAGTCAGTTACTAACTTTGCGCCCGTATTGCTGTCGTTAATAACAACCTTAGTTACAGTTAATTTAGGCGCTATATCATCATTCGTAATAGTGCAGGTATAACTTTGGCCCGCAACAACGGTAAGACTTCCGTTTGAAGCACAATTACCAGAAATTGTTCCTGTGTAGCCAGTTACAGGTGTCTCACTTATCGTGTATACACCCGCATCAAACTGATTCGCAACATTAGTTGTAACTTGAACTCCACCGACGAACAGACTGAAATTACTTGGTGTAAGTATCCCACCATTGTTATTTATTACGTTCTTAATAACCGTAATCACGGCCTTAGTTGGAGGAACAAAAATGTCATCATTGGTGATAGTACAATTGTACTCACCACCTGCCTGCATAGTAATTGAACCGTTTGAAGTGCAGTCACCTGAAATAGTTCCGATATAATTGGCATTTCCTGTTTCACTAACAGAATATGTTCCTGCAGCAAAGTTGTTTTGTGCACCACTAATTACAGATGATGCATTTACAAAAAGTGGAAAGTCTGAGGAATTTAACGTCCCTCCATTATCGTTTACCACAACTTTTGTTACCGTGAGTTTCGCAGGTGTTGGAGCAATTGGTTTTGTATTAACGAATGTACAAATCATGTTTTCACCTCCCACAAGGGTAACGGAGAGTGTTGAACCATTCGCACTCCATACCCCTGAATTACATGAGACAGAACTAAATGACCAATCTTGGGGTTGTGCAATCTCGGAAATAGTATATATTCCAGCATCCTGACTTAAAAAACTTGCGCTTTGACCACCGTTAAGAACAAAATTTCCATTAATTGGAAATGAGGAAGCAAAATTAAAACTAACAGTGTTACCTGAAGCATCGTTCACTTGCTTTACTATAGTAACGTTTCCAGTTGCTGCTTGGCCTGCAACGATCTTAAAGTTATCAGTTTTAGCATTGGCAACTGAAGCTTTGTATTCTGCGAGTGTAATCGACTGACTAATTGATTGAATTGCAATTATGCAGAAATTACCCGCATTGTCTGTTACCAAACTCCCTTGTGCAATAGATACCGCATTCCCACCACCTTGAGCTGGTGCAATGCTCCACAAAAGAGTAACGTTTGCATCAAAATCTTTTCCTTTGAGAAGTACCGCCTCTCCCACTGCATATTGATTCACATTCACAGGAGCGCCACATGACCCAGATACAGTATTAACTGAGCCAGTATTTCCTCCCCCTTGTTGTGCTGCTTTGGCAAATTGCATATTCGCAAAAGGTGCAAAGACCAAAGCAAAAATCGCGATTGCTGCGAGTGCTTTCCCAGTCGACGTGAACGTGCTTTGGATAAGATTCATACGTATTATAATGTATTTAATTGACACCTCCTTTTAAGTAAATGTGTATGCGCATATTAGGAATATGCAAAGCCAGACGTGAGGTTTTACCTTTACATATGGTTACTGTACTGCGTCTTTATCATGACGACAAGATGAGGAACTTCTTAAACTAAGAAATATAATACAACACTTAATTAAAAATGGCAAGAGTTTCTAAAATACCATTCTTGTAGGCCCAGGGTATACTATATTCAATGTTTGAAAGACTCGAATCGCTAGTGCTTAACCTCGCGCATTCCCTTCCACTAGAACTTTTTGTGCTTATTGCTTCTTTTATCGAGGAAGTAGTTCCCCCTATTCCTTCCCCTAGCATTGTAGTTCTTGCAGGATCATTTGCAGCGGTGCAAATGTATTCACTCCAAGGACTCGCACTACTCGTATTCCTTGCAAGTATAGGTAAAACTCTTGGTGCGTTCGTTGTGTACACACTCACGAAGCATGCACAGCGACAACTCATTGATACATTTGGACATTACATAAATATTACTGAAAAGGATGTTACTCGGTTTGGTGATCGCTTCACGGGTGGACTTAAAGATTATGTTAGTCTGGCGGTACTCAGGAGCACCCCAATAATTCCTAGTATTCTTCTTTCATTTGGGTCAGGAGTTATTAAATTGCCCAAACGAGTATTTCTCGTCGGAACATTTATAGGAACAATCGTCCGTGATAGTTTTTATTTATTTGTTGGCTACAGTGGCGCCGCGGCACTCAAATCTTTTACTGAGCAAACTACGCACATTGAGTCAGTGGTTACCTTTGGTGCGCTTTTTGTAGGTGGAATGCTTTTTATATATTTCCTATTTCGAAGATTTAAAAGATCGCATTAATTCTATTGTGCCCCACTACTTTTTTAATAGTGATTCAATCAGAGCTTCTGTTTCTTCGTAGCCACCCTCCCCTGCATGCTCGTACACAACCGTACCTCCTAAATCTATAAGATAGCGATGTGGCCATAGTCGATTCCCGTACGTATTCCAAGTACTATAATCATTATCAAGTACGACAGGGAATGTGATCTTGGATTTTGCCATTGCCTTTTCAACATTTCCGATTTCTTTTTCAAATGCATACTGCGGGGTATGTATAGCGATTATAATCAGTCCCGCATCTTTATAGCTGTCGTGCCACTTAACCAGATGCGGGAATGTACCCTGGCACGTAACACAGGTGTACGTCATAAATTCAAGAAGAATGACTTTTTTTCCTATGTAATTGCTTAGCATCACTGCTTCCCCATTCGTGTTAACAAATCCAGACGGATTAACAATTTCTCGGTATCTGCTGCCACTTTTTACTTCTGAATTATTCATTCCTGTTTGTGTTGCATCACCCACAACCATAAGTAGCATTAATCCAAGCATCACAAGTGCGATGAGTATTCCAAAAATAATTAAAATTTGTTTCATGGATTTATTCAATAATCTCGAGGAGTTTGTATTCAACACTCGCTGCGCCAGTATATCCCCTCTCAAGTATTGAACGTTCAAGTTTTTTTTCTAATCCCAAGGCAATCATTACGCCGAGCACAATAAAAAGTGCGCCTATGCTTCGCTTAAACCATCCCTCTGGATTAGAGAAAAATTGCAAACGGTTAGCAAGCTCGGTTCCCATAAGCGCGATGGGAAGAAGTATAAGCGCAAGTCCGAGCGTATACGCAATGAGGTACACCACTCCAAGCGCAAAACTCACCGGGAGTATTGACGCAAGAATTACAAAATACGTTGGTGAACATGTTGAAAATATTGGACCAAGTGATGCTCCAACCAAGACGTCACCCCACCATGTTTTTTTACGAACTCCCCTTTCAAGTACGGTTTTTGAATTCGATGAAATGGTATGCAGACCAGGGAATTGTTTCCATAACGCGGGAAATAAAAGGGTTACTCCATACAATATGAGAATTCCACCCGACAGATAAAGCCACGTTTGTGGAGATACTTTGATTGCTATTGATGAAGTTTTAAGAAGAAGAGTAAAAAGAACAATAGAAATCGCGAGTGACGCTACAACTATATATGGAGTAAACTTCCTTCTCTCAATTATAGATCTACCAATAATGACGGGAAGAAGTGGAAGGACACACGGCGCAAGCACCGTGAGTATGCCTGAAAAAAATGCTATGACGAGAAATGTCATGCATTTAATTATTCATCATTGTCCCATCAGGCATTACATGAGTATTTTTATTAGTCCACATGTACCCCGCAATAAGAAATACAATTATTGCGATGGAAATAAGTAATTTTGAATTCATACAATGAACGAACCGAGTAATGTAATAAGTATAATATGCTTACTTAAAATATGCAGTTCTCAAAAGCCACCATCAATTATACGAAGTCCTTCATCTATATATACATAAACGCCATCATAATATGATGGCGTTTATTTGAGCGAACTCAAATGTTGAATTCCTCCATTCGTGAGCGAATACTGAATGAGGGGTACATGGTGAACTTCATCAGTGAATGACATAATGTGTTTTTCAATAAACCCGGATTCTTCAAGGAAATGAATAATGGGTTTAATTACTCTCACGTCAGTCTTAAAGCCAATGTACTTTCCTATAAGTGGGGGCGGATACAATTGGTTGTACATGATGGTGATTTCTTCAATTGACCTCCTGCGGTAATCACGTAAACATTCAAGTACTCGTCGTACCTTTTGATCGTTGAGCTGGCTCATTGTACGTTTCCTTTACACAAGTCTTTCGCTACTCTACCTGAACCAATGAGGACGTGCAAAATCCAATAAATTGAAGGGTGTACTCTATTTTAATGCCTGCGGATGTTTTGTACTCCATACTGACAGAATCACTGCAGCTGATGCAGAAGCGTTGAGTGATTCTGTGCGCGCATGCATAGGAATGCGAAGTGGGATATCACAGTGTTCAAGAGTTTTCTTACGAAGTCCCGTCGCTTCATTACCCAAAATGAATGCACTCGGTTTTTCAAATCCTTCCTCATATACCGAGAGTGCAGCATCTTCGTCTAATCCATATATCCAAAATCCTCGTTCCTTAAGTTCATGTACGGTTTGATTTACATTTCCAATAGTAACTAAAGGAATATGAAATGCCATCCCGGCTGAAACTTTGATCACGGTCCCCGTAATTGGTGCTTGTCGATGCTCGGGTATAAGAACGGCTGAAACTCCAAATGCTGCAGCAGACCGAATCACGGCTCCTACATTATGAGGATCCTGTACCTCTCCTAAAATAACAATTGATGTATGAGGGGTCACGGTGAGCGTCTCTAGAAATGTCTCAAACGACAGAACAAGTTTGGTGAGGTTTATGTGTGCCACTACCCCTTGATGCACAGCATCGGGAAGAACACCTTTAGGAAGTTTTTTAGGAGAAAATATTGTTTGCTTAATATTCGACTTTTTAGCGAGCTCGGGAAGTTCAAGATCATTAAAACCTTCAGCAAAAAACACCATCTCAACAACGTGTGGTTGCGATTTAAGTGCCTCTTTCACTGCATGTTTTCCATAAATTATTGCGGTATCATCAGACATATCGAGGAGTGTACCTTAAATACGTGTAGTTTGCTACTCTTTGTATCCTGTGGTCTACTATAGAACTCTCAAAACTTCTTTGCGATATGAAAAAACCAATAAAGAAAAGAACCCGAAAGCACGGCACTGCATTCTGGGAATCTGAATATAAAGATGGGGGGTATCTTGCGCTCTCAATAAATCCAAGTGAGGATCTGGAGAAATTTACTCGGTGGCTTATTCGTGATTACGGAAATAGGATTTTGAATGTTACCGCTTCAGTACTTGACCTCGGCTGTGGCAATGGACGAAATTTAGTATGGCTCGGAGAAAATTTTAAAGTTCGTGGAATAGGCTACGACATTTCTTCAGAAGCTATTAAGCAAGCGGAGCGTCGCACACATGAACTCAATCTTTTATTTACCTACCAGGCACGCTCGATTGCGGGGATTCTTCCTATTGCTGATGCTTCCCAAACCATCGTCCTCGATATGATGACTTCCCATTTTCTTCCTAGAGTAGAAAGAGAAGTGCTTATTAAAGAAATTTATAGAGTGCTCAAGCCAGGGGGCTTTCTTTTTTATAAAACATTTCTACTCGATGAAGATCGCCATGCAAAACGGATGCTCAAGGAAAATCCTAGTGGTGAAGAAAACACATATGTGCATCCTGAGATAGGTGTTCCTGAACACGTTTCAACTGAGGCGGAAATAGATAATGAATACGGCAAATATTTTACAATACATAAGATATACAAATCCCACCGCCATACAGGAAAATTTGCAAAACGTCGAAGTGTTTCTATCTATCTCGAAAAGCCAGCATTTTAATAATTATTTCTAAAGGTAGAAGTAACCAATTACTGCGGCTCCTATCCATCCAATGACTGAGACGGTACCAGACCCAAGAAGTATTTTTTGTTCGTGGGATGTAAGAGTAGCAAATGCTCGTTCAGTTGCAGTGGGTATAAATCTTCCGATGACAAACGCATTAATTACGAGAGCTGATACGAATCCCATTTTTATATAAAATTCTGTTTCGTATTTAAGAAATGACCACACAGGAATCGCAAGCATAGTACCCGTCACAATCATTATAATAAGCCCTAGCAATACAACCTGATGGAGTATGGAGACACGGCGTGGGTTAAGTGTATTTTTTTTACCTCGAATGTATGCAAATCCCTCATGATCGGCATATACAATTGCGCAAAATGTAACAAGAAGCGCAAAGAGGTGGAGACTTACTAATTCCATACCACAAACTATTTTACAATAATCTCCGTTGTCGCCGGGAGCGACTTCTGAATAATTTCAAGATCAAAGGCGGAATATTCTGTGCCTCGAAGATCAAGAATCTTTAAGTTCCTAAGATTTCCTATTTCGTGGGGTAAACCTGTAAGTGGGTTATGTGAAAGATTGAGCGTTTCAAGAAAACTGAGTTGACCTATTTCGGCGGGGACGCCGGTAAACGAATTATGGCTCATATCTAGCGTGCGCAGATTTTTAAGTTTTCGAATTTCTCCCTGCAGCGCCCCCGTAAGTACATTATTCGAAATATTGAGCACCGTGGTTTCAGTCCGATCAAAAACATACATGGGTACTTTAGAAATACCCTGGTGACTAAGATCAATCACTCCCGTTCCCCTGGATTCTATCTGATTTACGACTTCACGAGCCGCATCAAGAGGAGCGGTAATATCAACAATTTCTTCTGTATCATCTGATGGGGTTTTTGCCCCTAGATTTATGCCACTCATTCCTCCGAGTGACACCACCCACGCGATAAGTCCCACAATAATAAGTAACAATATAAAATGCATATCTTAGTGTACACCAAAAAATTAAGTGTTCATCAGCTACTACAATACTATTTTCCGCGCGCGTCTTTAAGTATTTTCGTCCACCACAAAAGTTCAGAAATCATTTCTCCTACTTTTTTATTCGTTCGTTCGAATATTTCGGTGGGATCACCATTTCCAAATCGCATAGTAAAAAATTGCTCTCCCGGAATATGTACCGCAGTACGTATAGGAGCCATTTGAAGTTCAATTGCAATTAATCTAAGGTGCTCAATAGCTCGAGCACCTCCGACATTACCGTAACTTACAAACGCAATAGATTTTTTATTCCATTCTGCATATACCCAATCAAGTGCGTTCTTAAGGACCGCTGAAGTGCTCCTATTATACTCAGGAGTAACCACGATAAAGCCATCTGCCTCTCCAATTTTTTCTGTGAAACGTGCCACTGCTTCATGAGTGTATGGTGTCTTAATAAATGCGGGGCTCACCGGTTCATTAAAAAATGGCATTTCATAATCACGAAGATCAAGAATTTCAATTTCAATTCCTATATGTTTTTTAGTTTCCTCCGCGATCCACCGTGCAGCCTGATCGCTAAATCTTCCCTCCCTCGTACTTCCTACAATGATAGCTATTTTCACCGATGAAAATTCCATATTTAATTTAGACTACATTTAATAAAGTGAGTATACTCTCTCGATTTATTGTTGCAATTCCTAGAGTATCAAGGTATTGACGTAAATCATACTGCATGTTATTCTCGTCAGACGCTTTTGATACTCGTGTAGGGCTCAGAGGCACAGATTCACTTTCCGATAAGGTTTACGTCTCTGAATTTATATCCTGCACAGCCCTGAAACAGAAATTGTTTCACTAATTACACAAATACCTATGGACACAAATACACGCCGACCTAGTCGGGGAGGTTCTCGAATGAGCTCACCCCGAAGTTATTCATCGCATACACCTCGAAGTGGTGCAGAAAGAACTGGACACTCAGACAGACAAGGAGCTCCTCGCGCTCCTCGACGAGAAGGTACTTTTCAAAGTCACAGTCGCTCTCAAGGATCATCCTTCCGCGGACACAGTGGAGGTCATAGCAGAAGTGGAGCACGGCCAAAGGGTCGGAAGCAACCCTCATTTGACCCATCCAAATTTATAAATACAAATCCCATAAAATTAGACGAGGTAGTATATAAAGCAAAGCATACCTTCAATACCTTTGGTCTCGATCAACGCATTGAACGCAGCATCGCCGCGCTCGGTATCACCATTCCCTCCCCTATTCAAGATCAAATCATTCCACACATCCTTAAGGGCGAAGATGTTATTGGTATCGCAGAGACGGGAACCGGCAAGACTGCAGCATTCCTCATTCCACTTATTGAGAAAACTCTTAAGGAATACTCACGACAAACGCTCATAATGACACCAACACGTGAACTCGCACTTCAAATTGAGGGAGAGCTTCGTAAACTCGCGCAAGGTATGAAAATCTTTTCAACCGTATGCGTGGGAGGTACGAGCATCCGACCTCAAATTTCTGGACTGAGCCGACAGAATCACTTCGTGATTGGAACTCCAGGACGACTTCTTGACCTCATCAATCGACGAAACTTTAAAGTGGAAAAAGTCACTACGGTCGTTCTCGATGAAGCTGACCGTATGCTCGACATGGGATTCATCACTGACATGCGTGAAATATTGAAAGCAACAGCAAAAGATCGTGAAACTCTATTCTTCTCTGCTACCATGACTCGTGAAGCAGAAGCGTTAGTAAATGATTTCATGAAAAATCCAACGACAATATCTGTTAAGAAAAAAGATGTTACGAATAGCATCGAACAAGATGTTGTCTACTTTGAACATCATGCAAAGTTTGAAAAACTTACATCACTCCTTGCTGATCAATCATTCACCCGTGTACTCATTTTTGGAGCTATGAAACATAGCGTGGAAAAACTTGCACACGAACTTGCAACACATGGAATTAAATCTGATTCAATACATGGAAACAAGAATCATGGTCAACGACAACGTGCTCTTCAAAACTTCAAATCTGGACACGTTCGAGTACTTGTTGCTACCGATGTAGCAGCTCGCGGTATTCACGTCGACAATGTCTCACACGTGATTAACTACGATCTTCCAAATACATTCGAGGATTATGTGCACCGCATCGGTCGCACTGGCCGTGGTTCAAAGCATGGTAAAGCATTGACCTTTGTACCAAAATCTTCTTCGTACTAAATTAAGTGCAATAAAAAAGAGCAGCTAAATGCTGCTCTTTTTTGTTGCGTTATAATTGAACTTTGTCCAGAGCTTTAGCAAGTCCCGAATACTCGAACAAGCTACATCGAGTCGAATCCTGCATTCTGTATACACGCACGAAGTTCTTCGCTTTCCGTCCAACCACATTTTCCTGTTGATTGACGCTCACACTCTGCACTTTTATAACACGCATATTCTGAACGATACTCACATGTACTTGCCATATCTCCACCTGTTGCCGCATCAACACACAATTGACCACTACACCCACCAATCATACAACCATGGGGAGCGACAAGATCTATTGGATTCCTGATTGGAATATCACCTTCCAAAAGCTTAATGTAAAAACCTTCACTTCCATACAATGTATAGGTACCATCAATTTTCTCTTGTGCATATACTTCTATCTTCTCACCAATGTGACTTTCTAAACTTCCAAACCCATCAACACCTTTTATACTTCCCACTGTTTCGGTACTCCATCCCATTATTGCAGTAACGTGTTTACCGCTGACTTCAATAAAACACTCTCCATCCGCAAAGCATCCTGTATCAACTTTTTCCAATGTTCCTACAAAAATATCGGCTTTAATTTTTGTATTTTCTGAATCAGATTTTGATGGGGGAAGCGCCCCTTCGCCCCTCGAGACAATCTCTTCATTTTGACCGTTAGTAATGTCATCAATATTTTCGGAAGGCACTATGCCCCCATTTTCATTTTTTGACACATTTCCCGATGAAGGTGCTAGATTGTACACAAAAAATACTATGAGAATTAATGCGAGAAGTGCAAGTGCACCAGTGACGATGAAATTTTTTGTATGCATACTATTTAATCTTATTTAGAGACAATGTTATATGACCTATTTTATAAAACGTAACATATATTTTCCTTCTCAATACACCAAGTATACTTTAGTGAGTAGATTTCTTACTAAACTTTACACCATACTTATTCCACATAATGGCATACGGCTTACACTTTGCTTTTTAAAACAAAATTATCTTGCACTAAGCACAAAACTAACAAATATTCTGAGTACCGCAATTTACGCTTGCGATAACATACGGTACCCCACGCCCTCCACGGTTTCTATAATTATTCGTTGCGGTGATTGCCCCAATTTTTTACGAAGATTCTTAACATGAACATCAACAACATTGCTGAATGAATTGAAATTAAAATCCCAAACATGATCCAGTATATGTTCCCTATCAAGAATTTGATCGGGGTGGCGCATAAAAAATTCTAGAAGAGAAAATTCCTTTGTGGTAAGTTTTATTTCCTTCTCATCTAAGAAAGCCTTGTGCGTTCCTGGATTTAGTCGAAGTGCTCCTACTGCAAATTCTGACGGGAGCGTAACTTTAGGTCTTCGCATGAGTGCTTGAAGTCGAGCAATGAGTTCTGATAGTGAAAATGGTTTTGTGAGATAGTCATCAGCACCTGCATTCAAAAGCAATACTTTGTCAGTAGTTGAATTCTTACCCGTGAGTATGAGCACTGGTGTCGTGATACCTCTTTCGCGTATTACACGGCATATATCAAGACCACTTCTCGTTGGAAGCATGAGATCAAGAATTATTACATCGTAAGACTTGAAATGGATTATTATATGCTCCGCAGCTTCTCCACCATTTGCTATATGATCAACAGCAAAACCCGCACGTTCAAGTCCTTGTTTGAGAGTCTTCGCAATTTTGATTTCATCCTCTGCAATGAATAATCTCATTTTTATTTTTTCGATTACTGGTACTGGGTTTTATTGTATGGAAATTAAATGAATTCTTCATGAAGAAAATGTCATTTTTCCCTGAATTTATCGTATTTGCAACATATATTCCCATTTCATACATTATACATGCTGTAACAAAGAGCTTTCTAAAGAAATATATGAGTTGAGTCATTTTCTCCCTCCACATGTTCTGTTTCTTCAATTTCTTGAACCACATCGAGGAGACACAGGTATGTTCCATTGGGCATACCATTGAATACTTGCACGACATCATCAGTTGCACCATTGTTTTTAGCAACTTCAATAAGATTTTTCTTTTCTACTGGATACGTAATACCCTGGAGCAAGTCTGGAAACATTTCATAAGTTGATGTATTCATATGTAGTATGCTTCTTAACAAATAGAAAAGTACTTTATGCTTTTACCAATGAAGAGGATATGAAGTTATGAAGTAAGTAATACATTCATTTTAAATTTAAAAATAAATAAATCTTATTTACTAAAAAAGCTGGCACTCATGTGCCAGCTTTTTTATTATTTAGTGATTACATTGATTTATTAATTGAGTTGATTTATTTGTTATTACTATTTGTTGATGTTCGCTCTTTTGACATTTCGGCATTTTCACGCTCCTTTTCTTGTTTCTTTCTTTCTTCGTCAAATTCTACAGAACCATGTTTTGGCTTTGATGATTCCTCTGAATTGGAATTGTTTTTATTTTCCATATTTATTTAATGAATGAATTTATAATTTTAAATTGATTATTAAATTTCTTTCCCCGAAGTGCATTATACGAAATTAACGTGAAATGAATGTGAAGAGTTACATATTATTTTTGCGATATTTTTATCATAAAATGCGCATATTTTCTCCATTAAATCTTCATCTCAAATTTGTATACTTACGTAAAGGAAATGTAGTTCAAACGCTGATTGTATTTGCATTAATTGGCTCAAGTGAAATTTTAATATGAGAATTATTGTTATAGAAGATGAACTACGATTAGCGAATACACTTCGTCAAGGACTTATGCGGCACGGCTTTGAGGTAGATATTAAAAATGATGGGAAAGAAGCATTTGAATATATCCTCCAACATCATGCACTGTATGACTTGTGCATTTTGGACATCCTCCTTCCAAATATGAACGGTTTGGAGATTTGTGGAATGTTGAGACAGCAAAATATAGGCATTCCTATTTTAATCTTAACAGCAAAAAATAAAATGGAGGATAAAATTGACGCTCTGAGTGCGGGAGCTCACGATTATATGACAAAACCTTTTTCTCTTGCTGAACTTGTTGTTCGTATTAATGAACTTTTAGGAA
>JAYSTK010000029.1:0-2028 GCA_043719825.1 Candidatus Kaiserbacteria bacterium
TTCCTATTTATGTTTAGTGCGGCGGCGGCTCTGCTTTTTGGAATTTTTATTGTTTTTTCAATATCCAACAGCCACGAAAGAATCAATAAAGTTAACGAATTCTTAAAGGTTGAGGATGCAAATAACCTATCAATCTATAGGCTTTCACGTGTTTTCGGGAAAGAGACTAATGATGAAATTAGGGCGCTACTCGATACATATCTAATGGACCAGATTGACTATCAGCTTGAAGATTTCCATAAGTCTGGGGGGTCATTTCACGATCTATACAAGTATATTACTGACCTAGAGCCTTTAAATAGAAAACAAGAAGCAGCTTACGGGGAAATGCTACACACATTAACGGACTCTTCATCGAATCGAATTCAGGTCGAAACGCTAGTTAACCAAAAACTTTCGAGATATGAATGGATAAGTGTCTGGAGTTTAGCTTTCGTAACTATTTCTCATACGTATGAAATGTCTCATAAAGATGAGATATTCAACGCAATTCTACTGACTATACTAGCAAGTGCCTCTCTATTGTTGGTCCTGGTACTCAGAGATCTCGACAACCTAAAGTGGCAGAAAGGCAAATGGACGTGGCAACCACTTCATAGGCTGTTTCTAAATATGGACCTGATGCCATACTACCCTCGTATCATAATAGAAAGTGGCGAAGCAAAGGTGCCGCATGACGAGAAAATACGCTTAGCTGACTACCCTAACCCCTACCCAGATATATCAGGCAAAACCGTAGATGTTGTTGGGGGTGATGATGTTAGAAAATCTAAACCATAGCAATACTGCACTTATCATTGTCGATAAGCAGAAAGGCTACACAACCAATAACCAATTCCTGCTCGGTACTGACCCAAGCTCAACCACTTTTTCCTCATTGATACTCAGGATTGACACCTTTATAAAATTCTGTCGAAGTAATGATTTACCAATCGTGTGGACTCAAATGGTTGAAGATCCACAAGCTTCACCTAGCAATATTGCCAGCAAAATGGTTGCGACAAAAACGCCGAGCATCGCAAAACCTGGTAGTAAAAGTTTTGAGTTTAATGGCTTACAGCCTATTGAGGGCGAAAAAATTATTGTTAAAAAATACTACGATGCCTTCTCTAATCCTGAAATGCATAACTATTTGCAAAAGAATAGAACTAAAAACATAATAATTGTAGGCGGATACACCTCACGATGTATCCTGGGAACAGCTTATGGTGCAAACAGTCATGGCTACAATTTAGTGGTGGCCGAAGAATTGGTAGGTAACCCAGACCGTTTTGCCAATGAAGTTCCGGTCGCTCTGGCAATAATCGACTCAATTTTAGGATATGTTATTCCGCAAAACCGTATAATTATTTGCTCTAACCTATTCGTGCCTTGAAGTTCTACTCAGATCAAATTCCAACTTAGTAATTCATCTGCAGTGAGGTTCCACCGCAGATGAACCCGGGCTACCAAGATTAAAGACTCAGTTGTAAGGCTGGGTCTTTTATCTTGTACGGAGGCAGGACGGGAACCTGATGCGCGTAGCCATAGGTTCGTTCGTAACGATCACGCACATCCGCCGTGGCGGAAAGCATGGCTGCAGATGTGCGCTATCCTGCCCCCGCGTAATTTGTAAATATTGACTCCTTAAAAGATCCGACCTTTTAAATACTACTTAGTTCCTCAAGAAATACATTCCAATTCGAGTGAGTTTGCGCGACCGAAAGAAAGGTAGTTGAACAGTGAGCGCCTTGGCCTAATGTTTAGCCAAAATCCACGCCAACATGTAGGCGCGCGAGTTTGCGTCGTCTATATACTGGTCTGGTAGTTCTTTGGCAGCAGCCAATGCCCCAGAGTCACATAGGACGTCCCTAGCGCATTAGAATGTATAGAATACGTAGGTTTAGTTTTCTGGATTTCAAAAGAATGTACATGGCCTGTATACTATCCTCAAGGAGTTTTTGTGATCAAACAAAAAGAGCAAACTTTTAAGCTATTACCCGAATGGACTATCAGACAATCTGAAAAATCATTGATAATTTCGGGTGG
>JAYSTK010000030.1:0-5168 GCA_043719825.1 Candidatus Kaiserbacteria bacterium
CGAACAGGATATCCATAGGTTGACTCTTCAGAAATCGACAACATACGTACCGCTTCTGGCGAAGGAAGTTCCCCATCAATTGGAATGATTTTTATTTCACCCATTCCTTTGTCTTCAATATTCTTTCTTCGACTTGCGTTTCGATATCGCTTGCTTCCATCAGAGTATTCACCAATTGGCTCCATCCACTTCCCAAGAATATTCCAGAGACGTAGGTACCCACACTTAACTTCAAGAAGTGTTGTTGCAGCAACAATAAGTCCGAGTGTAAGTTTCGCCTGTCGTTGTACTTCAATAATCTCAGTCGCTGTGGCACCACTCTTTGCAGACTGACCTTGGAACACATTTGAGATGGTACTTTTTTCTATCTCATCCTGAAGCTCTTTAAAGATTTGATACTCAGAAGAAGTAACGCCTTGAGACTCCTGACCAATTGCTTGAAGCGCGTTTGCGGGGATTCCCATTGTGATGTTCCCAGGATTAAGGACACGAGCGGGTATGACTCTGTTGGTTGTGTTGACGTAAGGTGGAGTAATGCTCTTTCTTGTCTTGAGGTCGAAGAGCTGAAGCATGTTATCAAGAGCGCGGGACAACTCGAAGACGGCTCCTGAAGAAACAAATGATTTTCCATATGCAAACTGTGCATTAATGACGTATAAAATCTGCTTTGTAATATTATATCGTCCCGCTGGTGTTGCTTCAGAAAGAGGAAAGCCAGGAGGAAGCATGAGTATGCCGTTAATCATAATCATGAACTCATCGTGTGGTTGGTCTTGATACTTAATGATTTCAACCTGACTGTTCGCTACTGCTGAAACACGGAACTTCGAATCGTAAATTGTTCGCGCACCTGTAGCAATATCCACACCAAGTTTATCGGGGCATCCTGGGCGAACAAATTTCCAGTTCTCAAATTTTCCATACAACGTCTCTGCCATGTCGTACGACATCTGCTCGACGGTAAACATGAACGGCTGGTCGTTTACAGAGTATGCGGTAATGTCACCGAGGTATACGTTCAGTCCATACAAAAGTTCTCGTGAACATCCTTCAAAAACTTTCTCAAGCTTTTCTGTGTAACCCTTGAAATTTTTAAACTCACCACTATACTTCTGATTCAACTTTTTCTTTACTTCAAATTTTGAAATCCAATTCTCTTGCACAAAAACAGTTCCTTGTTTAAGGAGTTCGTTCTGTCGCAACATTTTCTTTTCCTTATCACCACCATCGTCCCCGCCATCGTGCTCCGACACAACGGCCATGACATCGGTAAACCCTTGCCCTAGCTCAATGAGAGACATGTTGTTTCTATCAAATGCTTGAACCTCTGGCGTGAGATTCATGTTTGAAAGGTGTGCGAGAAGTGTATGGAATTTTGATTCAATAGTACCTGTCGCAAGTGGTGCCAACGTTTCATTTTTTGGAATCTCTACATACGTGTGTGCAATTTTTTCATTGTCTTCAAAATACTGCTTGTATGTTTTATGATTGAACTCTGCGTGTTTCTTATCACGCACTTCTTGTGCAGCACTTAATCTTCCAACAAGATAATTTCGATACAATAGCTCCTCTGGTGTGTAGTCAGGTTCTACGATATCGTTTTTCGATGGTCGAACACGAAGAGGATTTGGAATGGTTCCTACTTCATAGGAGATGGGCTGAGCATAAGTTATTTGTGCCATGTAACAATATTATACATCATTTATCCAAAGAATGACTGGATATTCACACCCCCCTCACCTTCCATCATTGATGGTTCTTGATGCGCCATTGCCATTGTGCGTATCGCGTCTGCAATGTGGGAACTCTCATCATGCCGTGGTGTACTTTTCCATACTCCGTTATTTTTATCGAAGTCCCTGCGATAGTTGTAGAGGCTGTCGGTCAACCCTTTCGTCGTTTCCTCATTAAACCTGAACCGAGAAAAGAGTTGGCGCACCTTTTCAATGCCGTCTTGGATGCTTCCTTTTGGGACCACCATTGTGTTTCGAAGTCCTAAGTCCCAGAGAAATTGCTCACGGCTGATACCTGTTGATAAGTCACGTACCGCGACGTCGTGGGGTAGCACGTTCCTGCCAAGGCGATATCCTTTTCCTTTGATGTAGTTTACGTAATGTTCTAGCCCGTAGCCTGAGTTGCTATAGGCGTCAACAAAACGAATCTCAGGCCCAATCTCCTGATAGAAGATAAGAACGTTCTGGTCGTTCATTCCTAAGTCCCATGCGATATTGACATCAAAGAGTGGGTCAACGGGGAAGAAGCCGATACGTCTCTCTTGGTATACTCGTGCCATCTCTTTGGCGTAGTATGCCCCTTCAAGTGTAACTGCAAACGCCTCATCGAGTGTCGCAGGAAACTCTTTAAAGATTCCATCACCCATCATTTCCTTCTTCTTCACGTACCACAACTGTTGCCCCGCAGTCAGTTTGATTGCGTGTTTGTCCTCAAGGTTTTTAAAGTAATCCTTGTACTCTTTCGTCATCACACTCATGTCTTTTTCTTTGAGTATGTAACGCTTATCATTCCACCAAGGAAAGAAGAAAATCTTGAAGTCGAGTGGTGTAAGAGCTTTCCCTTCCTTCTTCTTTCGCTCTGCATCCATCGCAAGTCTGTAGTAATGCCCCTCGCGCCCTTCCGCTGTAGATTCAATACTCACCATCTGTCCTGCGTGAACAGAGTTAATTGCACCGTGCAAGATTTCTTCTGCCTTATCAGGTGTGTGGGCGCAGATGTACCCATACTCAGAAATATGGAGGAAGTTTGGAGTCTGTGAACGAGTGGTCATCGACACAAATATCTCCCCGCCATTTTTAAATGTCAGTTCGTTCGCTGTTTCAATCACTGGCTCCCCAATATATCTCTGCATCCATGGATGGAGATTCTTTAATGCAAATAAAATCTTCCCGCGAAAGATACGTTTCATGTCTTCCTGCCTATGGGCGATGATGCCTGCAATCTTGTTTTCAGAGAAAAGAACTTGGTCAAGATAGAAAATGGTGAAGAAGGTGGTACACCCCAGCTGTCGCGCCTTCACAATAATGTTCATATACCACATGTTGTCGCATAGCCATTCCTGCGTTTCATTCAATTGAAACTGCACCTTGTTACCTCGTTCGTCACGAATGAAGTACAGGTTATTGAGTCGCCATTTGTGGTCTTTAAGCTTTTCCGTAAGCTCTTCCATTTGGTTCGAAGTCTCTGTATCAATTATTTGCATGTTTTATTAAATGTGTTAGAACACTGATTGTGTGTAATGTCAAGCTAGGTCTTTTTCCAAATCATAAATTTTAATTCCCTCTCGCTCCTCTTTGTTTCCTGCTTGTAGATTCACAGGCATGGTGTTTGTGCTTTGTCGTCTCACGAAAGCGAACGCCATCTCTACAACGTCGTCTCCTGTGTTGTGGTTCATTTTAGCGAGGTCTTTTTTCAGAGAAGAATCGTATTCATTGCCGTAATGCTTTTCAAGAAGCCACATGGCAATCTTCACGTCTCCGTGCTCTGTCGCATGTCTTGTCACTACGTCGAGCAATTTGTATTTGTATTCTATCTGCTTCAGGTTTAGATATGTTTTTAGCTCTGGGCAGTAGACCATCCAATTGTCTAATTCCTCTTTGAGGACTCGGCTTCGCAAACAGGCGTCGTCCAGGGAGAGGCCGACAGTGCCGATTGCGAGGCCGATTTCTTGAACTGCTTTTAGTTGATGGTGCGTGAGCTTTTGTTCAATGATTGTGAGGAGGTTCGACAAAGAAAGCGATTCAGGAGCGTTAACTATAGCTGGGGGTAGAAGGGGTCTATTAATCTGTGTGGGAATATTTTTCACCTGCTTTCTTTCCATTAGTCAATAATATCATATTTGGAATTTTGAAACGACAGTTATGTGCATAGGGAAAAGTCAAAATTTTGAAAAAATAATTTTCAATTTCAGGAAAAACGAATTTTTACGTAAATCTATCCTACGGTACCTCATGCGAAGGGGTGGGGGGTGTCGTCTGGGGGTATAGGGGTGGTGGGTAGGGGGTCAATTAATACAGGCGTAAGCACACACTCACACGCGCAAAATAACAGTACACACACGTTCACGATAGCGTACCTGCTTATGTGGTGGTGGTTAGCCTCTTTATATAGATAGTACTATCTACAGCCATATAATATATGTCGTAAAAGATATATTGTGCGACGTATATTTCACGGCTTAATAGAGCCATATGTCAACGGCTTAACAGAGCCATATTATAGATTGTCTTACTAAACGGCTTATCTTAGCTATATTATTATAGTGGGGTTGACATAGCCTTAAATAAATGGTCACTAATTACAACACACAAAGAAGGACTTGACCTAATCAAAAAAACATTGTCGCTGTAACTGTACCCCCCCCCCCCCACCTAAAGAAGCAATAATATATATTTATTTTTTTTTATTATATTAATATTAATATTTGGGTTGACGGGGGAGGGGGGGTACACTTTCAAGCAACACAAAATCAAGTAAAGTCAAATACACAGGCCCCAAGCCACCGTACAAGACAGACACTTGACACGATATTGTATAATCCATTCCAAACACCACAAATTGACTATACTCAACAAAATAACCCATGCACTCAATCAAACAAAGACAACACAAAAAGACACCACGAGTACACTGTATAGTATACTACTAGTATATAAAAGTGCAGTGATTATTCGACTGAATACACGCATTATACGACTGAGTACACTCAATATGATATGTTTTTAACAAATTATACAACACCTCTTTTTTGTCAATAGTAAACACAACAACACATCATTAGGCACAATGTCAAATACTGTGTTATATTCTTAAATATGTGTATAACAATAGTTGACAACAATAAACAAGACTATACACTATATGTATTACTCATAACATTGTAACCATGCACATATACAACATTGCAGATATCTACTATGTACTTGATTGTACTTACTGGATTGTGACAACGAACAAGAACCGCACAAAGGCAATAGAGCAAGCACTATGGAAACACTTAATATATAAAGTTTAACGTTTCTCTATGAAGATAAAAACCACACATATAGGAGAGGACTACGCAACAATTAAAGTAAACACAAAGGAGTATCAGGTTTCTAGGGGATTAGGTGAACACATCCACAAACTTACACACTCACACATTTATAAGACAT
>JAYSTK010000004.1:0-6118 GCA_043719825.1 Candidatus Kaiserbacteria bacterium
ACACACACACACATACACACACACACACACACACACACACCGCACTCTCACACACCGCACTCTCACACAACACACACACACACACACACATACACATACGCACACATACACATACACATACACATACACGTACACATACACATACACATACACATACACATACACACACTCATCAACTTGTTTGTCCTTCTGGTTTCGTATAGGTATGACCGATAAATATCAACCTTGTGATACCCACATAAATGGTGCATTAAAATCTCGACTCCGGGCATTTTTGTCAGAAAACGAAAAACCTGGTAGCGAAGTATCACTAGCAGCTACTATTAAGGAAACTACAAACATTCTCAGTAATTTCTCCACACAATTTGTAACATAACGGGACAATCATAACAAATGCGCAGAAACCGCTGAACGAAGAGCAAGTATTTCTCTTACAATTTGTACCATTTTTATTTCACGTCTTTAGTAAAGTCTAGTTTTGAGTACGTATTTTAACTAAGTTTAGCGTTATCTTTCAGTGGTTTCGGATCAAAACGTAGATCAGTTTAGTTAGTTTTTGGAATTTTAGTGTTAAAACGTTTCGTCAGTTATTCATTCGTATTTCTTCGTTCAGTGTCCCTGTTTGACCGTAGCCTACCAATAAAAGACCCTTCGTGAATTTCGTGAAGTCGTATCTGCAGGGGGCAATACGCTGGTAACATCACTACGTCGAATATACATTCGTTCGTTTCACTTATAATATCTGCACGATTCAAATTTTAAACACACGTATTAACGACTAATTAAACCTGTTTAGTAACTCACTCTCATACATACAGATAACTACTCACCATGTCATCACACAACGACGTAACACCAAAACAAGACGACAATTTGAAAAATGTCAGTGAGTCAAGCACACCACTTTTGTCGGCAAGTAGTTCCTCCATCTCCTCACCACTATCACTCCTGTGTTCAACCACCGTTGACGAGTTATTGAATGAAAACCTTATCACATCACGTTTAGAAAATTGCCCTATGTGTAGTATTCCAGCATTCAAACATCCACGTTCTCAATTTTCACCAACCACCTCATCATCAGTCGCCAGTTCATCTCCAGCCATCAATCGTGAAGCACTCAAATCTCTTCCAAAATGGAAAATCGATTTCAAACAGTCTCGTGCTTTCCTCGATCGAATGGAACAAGTTTTCTTCGCTTCAAATCTTCCCTCATCTGAATTCACCAAACAACTTCTCATCTCAGTCATGGATGTAGAAGAAGCGAATTATATTAAAGATAATATCATCGATAAAAGTTTACCGTGGGCAGAAGCAAGAATAGTATTTCAAAATCACTTCGATGTATTCAATGTTGTTGAACAGAACGAAGCTGATTATGAGAAAATCAAGAAACTGCCACGTGAAACAGTTCAACATTACTCTGATCGTTATTTGAATTTGTGTAGTATTTTAGGTATTCCCGACAACGACACTCGTGCCATTAAACACTTCGTTCATGGACTCGATGATAAATTACAACAAGATTACAAAAAGACAGTAAACTTAGCACGTATTGTAAGTAGTAACAACAACGATTTAACATCATTAAGAAAAGTAATATCACTCATCATTTCAATTGAATTATCAAATCAATCGGTACCATCATATTCATCATCAACACCATCATCATCGTCATCGACACAACCATCTACTCCTCAGGCTGTTCGACAATCTCTGTGTATGTATCATCCAAAACCTGGCACCAGACATACCACTGCTGAATGCTCATCGAACCCAAATAATAGTACTACACCAACAACACCAATGCGTAATACCACTCCTACTACCTACGTATCACCGTCACCAAATTATAATTATACTCAACCTCGTGTCACACCGTCTACACCACTTCCAGTTCGTAGTCCAACAACCAACATCAACAACACCAACTACAACACTAGTAATAACACCAACGTAAGTGGTGCGAATCGTCCAAACTCATTCGGCACGCCTATCGCGAATCGTACTCGATCACAACACCAAGTCTCATCCATCAACTCATACGGCCCTTTATCATCAATCTCTGAGATTGATGACGCTTTCGCAAACAACACAAACCATGCTGATTATTATAATGAAAATAATGATCAAATTAGTAATATTAATAATAATAACCGATTACCAGATAATGTTTATGATAAATGTTTCTCTGAGCGTTTGTGTTTTCGTTGTCAACAAGCAGGTCACATCTCTCGTTACTGTCCATCAAAAAACTCATACAACCAACGACAATAAAGTCTTCGTCTCGTGGCGTTGGTTCATCGAATAATAATAATAATAATAATAATAATAATAATAATAACAATAATAAAAACAACATCACCAACAATATTAAAAATAGTATTAGTAACAATATCATACCGAGTCAAGTAAGAGATGAAGCAAATACTGTCAACAGTAATAATAATAGTAATAGTAATAGTAATAATAGTAA
Source organism: Candidatus Kaiserbacteria bacterium (assembly GCA_043719825.1). Classification (GTDB taxonomy): domain Bacteria; phylum Patescibacteriota; class Minisyncoccia; order Phycocordibacterales; family UBA918; genus Damh-18. The sequence goes on from JAYSTK010000004.1 coordinate 2,474, forward strand.
TGTAAGTACAAGTAAGTTTATAACCTTCACCGGAAGCGTGAATGGAAAAAGAGCAGTAATATTAATAGACAGTGGAGCTAGTGACAACTTCATTAGTAAATCTTTTATCAAAGACACATCTATTAATAGTGAAGAGATGAAATCATCATCAACAACAGAAGTATCGTCATTTGACGGAAGTATAAGTAGTATAAATAAAGTAGTGAAAAATGTCGACCTCATCATCGGTGAGTATGTCGATAAAATTGAATGTATTAAAGTTTTAGATATTGCTGCCTATGATGTTATTTTAGGTATGCCGTGGTTAGAAAAATATAATCCATCCATTGATTATAAGTTTAAACGAGTGACTATGTATGCTAATGGCAAAGTCACTAATCTACGTCCAACACCTCAACAAGTAAGTAAAAACAATTCCTTGTACTCTCGATCTCATACATCAAAAGCCAACCAAAGAACATCAGCAGCAAATGCATCGATGAAGTTGTTTTTCATATCATCGAAACAAATCAGAAAACAGTACAGTAAAATAGAAAGTGCATTCCTTGCAGTAGTTAATTCAAATAATGAATTAGTAGAAGTAAAAGAAAGTAGTAATAAACATCCTTTATTACATGAATATGCTGATGTGTTTCCATCGGACCTGCCGACCGGACTACCTCCTCGTCGCGACATTGATCATAAAATAGAAGTATTGCCTGGGTCAGAACCCCCATCAAGAGCAACGTATAAAATGAGTCCAAAAGAATTAGATGAGTTGAAAAAGATAATTCAAGAATTATTAGAGCATGGCTTTATTCAACCAAGTATATCACCATACGGAGCACCCGTACTCTTTGTGAAAAAGAAAGATGGTAGTATAAGAATGTGTGTCGATTATAGAGCATTAAATAAAATAACAGTGAAAAACAAGTATCCCTTACCACGCATAGATGAGTTGTTAGATAGATTGAAAGGTGCAAAGTATTTTAGTAAGATTGATTTAAGAAGTGGTTATCACCAAGTACGTATTGATGAAGCCGACATCCCGAAAACAGCATTTCGAACAAGATACGGTCACTTTGAGTTTTTAGTATTACCCTTCGGGTTAACGAATGCACCAGCTACATTCATGCACATGATGCAATCGATTTTTAGAAAGTATTTAGACGAGTTTGTAATAGTATTTTTAGATGACATACTCATCTACAGTAAAACAAAAGAAGAACATGAAGAACATGTTGAAAAAGTATTGAAGTTATTAAGAGAAAATAAGTTGTATGCAAAAGAATCAAAATGTGAGTTTTTCAAAAGTGAAGTATCATTTTTAGGTCATGTAGTAAGTAGTAAAGGAATTAGTATGGAAGACCATAAAGTAAAAGCAGTCAAAGAGTGGCCAGTCCCAAAAGATGTTTCTGATGTTCGATCATTCTTAGGATTAGCAGGTTATTATCGAAAATTTGTTCGAAACTTTAGTGAAATTGCAGCGCCGATTAGTGAGTTATTACAAAAAGATATAGTATTTAAGTGGGGTGAAGAACAATCAATAGCATTTGAAAAGCTGAAACATGCACTCACCACTGCCCCAGTATTAATTATTCCTGACGACAGCCTGCCGTATCATGTGAGAGCTGATTCTTCTGGATTCGCTGTCGGTGCCGGACTAATGCAGGACCAAGGAAATGGCATGCAACCATGTTCATTCATGTCAAAGAAATTATTACCAGCAGAGAAAAATTATCGAGTGCATGAACAAGAAATGTTAGCAATAATATGTGCATTGAAAGAATGGCGACATTTCCTCTCAGGTGCAAAACATCCTGTCACCATCATCACTGATCATAATTCATTGAAACATTTCGACACACAACCTCATCTCACATCACGCCAAGCCAGATGGGCCGAGTTTCTATCTGAATTCGATTATAACATCATATACAAAGAAGGAAAAGATAATGTCGTAGCAGATGCCTTATCTCGACGTATCGACTTGAAAGCCGACAATGTGAATGTAGTATCAGTAAGTAGTAGTGAACATGATAATGATTTATTAAATCAAGTAAAACAGAGTTATCAAAACGACCGAGCATGTAAAAAGCTGCTGATTCGATGTAGACGACCTTTTCATCTAGTAGATGGATTGATTATGAGAGGTGAGCAAATATATGTGCCTTTCAACAAAAAAATCATGACGAGCATTCTAGAGGACGCACATGACATTCCGATTTCAGGCCATGTCGGTGTTAACAAAACAATTGAAAAAGTAAGTAGAAAGTTTTATTGGCCTAAAATGCACAAACATATAAATCACTATGTTAGTACATGTATGAAATGTCAAGAAAATAAGTCGAGAAATCAATTACCAATGGGCCTGCTGCAACCATTGCCAGTTCCTGATCGTCGATTTCAACAAGTCACAATGGATTTTATCGTCCAATTGCCAATGACTAGAAACGGTCATGATGCAATTATAGTAGTAGTGGATAAATTGTCGAAGAAAGCACATTATATTCCTACAACATCAAATGTCACAGCACCACAAGTAGCTAAGTTAATATTTGAACATGTTGTTAGACATCATGGAGTGCCTGAGTCAATAGTGAGTGATCGAGATAGTAAGTTTACGTCGTTGTTTTGGCAGTCATTATGGGGTTTATTAGGAACGAAATTAGCTATGAGTACTGCTTACCATCCTGAATCAGATGGACAAACAGAGCGACAAAATAGAACATTAGAAGAGATGGTGAGAGCATATACAAATTATAATCAAGATGATTGGGATGAACTTTTAATAGCATTAGAAATAGCTTATAATGATAGTGCACATACCTCGACCGGTGAGACCCCATTCTATTTAGATTCCGGCCAACACCCTCGATTTAGTCCTCTTCTATCAATAAAAAGCGATAATAGATCAAAACATGAATCTGTCAATGAGTTGATAGGAAACATGCATGCTGCACTTGTAAATGCAAAAACAAGTTTAGTTCAAGCACAAGAGAGACAGAGACAGTATGCAAATGAAAATAGAAGAGAAGTTGTTTTTAAAGTAGGTGATGAAGTAATGTTGTCAACAGCACATCTGAGAAATATGGATAGAGCACCTAAACTATATCCGAAGTTTATAGGTCCATATAAAATCAAACGAGTAGTATCCGATGTAGCATATGAATTAGATTTACCAGGCTCAATGCGAATTCATCCGACATTTCATGTGAGTAAGTTAAAAGAGTTCCGAAGAGACGATAACAGTATATTTCAACGAGAACAAGTGATTAGACCAGCACCCGACATAGTAAATGAAGAAGAACAATTCGAAGTTGAGAAAATTATTGATAAACGAGAATCAGGAAGTCGGAGTAGGAAGAAGACAACATATTTAGTTATGTGGAAGGGATACCCACGGTGGGAAGCCACCTGGGAAGATGCGACAGAATTAAATAACGCTCAAGACAAAATTCAAGAGTATGAGACTGAACAAGCGCAAGCAAGATCAAGAATGAGAACATATGTATAATATATTTTTTATTAAAAAAAAAAAAGAGAAAAAAAAAGAAAGAAAAAACAAAAAAAAACAAAAAAAAACAGCAACTTTGAGGACAAACACTTCTTCCTACTCCGACTTCCTGATTCTCGTTTATCAATAATTTTCTCAACTTCGAATTG
>JAYSTK010000031.1:0-2018 GCA_043719825.1 Candidatus Kaiserbacteria bacterium
CCATGAATTGCCGAACGCAGATTGAGAAAAGGAATATCAAATCCTCGCCCGTTGAATGTTACAAACGTATTATACTCTTTTGCACCCTCCCAAAAATCCTCAAGCATTTCTTTTTCACTTCTCGACTTGAGCATAAATTCACCTTCTTCATGGTCTTTTTCTTCCTCTTCAGATCGGTAATACACAACCCCTTGTTTTCTTTCAAGGTCATAGAGACCGATAGCAACAATCATTCCCGTGAGTGGGGAAAACCCAAGTCCTTCTCGAAGGTCTTTCATTTCTATCTCACGTTCTTTTTCACTCTGAGATGAGCGATTAACCCAACGAGCCAGAATTTCTTGCGTAGTCTCATCGAGCTCATCCCAATTTTCTCCTACTGTTTCAATGTCGAAAATGAGCGTGTGCGTCATAGTAAATGGTATTTCTATGGAAGTGGTACCGGTGTTCCTCGATAGCAACCAACTGTGTACGGAGAATCATTTGTCACATGGTAATGATACAGTGACATTGCCTGTCCATCCCAGACAATTGGATGTACGTGGCCATGGCAGATGTCTAAATCTGTACTCGTAAGCTCTTTTCCATCTTCATAAGGAGAAAAAACACCAAAACCATCACGCGCATATCCTACAATACCCTCTGCATTAGAAGCAAAATTAATACTGCCTCGCAGTAGGCGTCCATCCATAGCTACCCCCACCACTGTTCCATCGGATACACAACGTGGGGTCTCGAGTACTTCAGGAAGTTCAAGTGTTTTAAGTTCATACAGTGGAACACCATCAGTATTTGTTTCCTTACTTGTAAAATGTCGTATACCTCCTTCAACTTTTATGTGTATATCACTCCACGTTTCAATGCCATTTTGGCTATCTGTTTCATCAAGACACTCGGGTATATCTACCACTTGCGGTTCTGGTTCCAGTTCAGTTGCCACTTGCTCAACCGATTCAGTTTCATTGCTTTCATTGGTTTCGAGTACAGCAGAAGCTGGCTCAGTGGATGTAAAATTTTCTAATGACGCTCGTAACGCATCGCGCATTTTACTACGGGTTTCATTTTTTTCTATAGAAACGAGTATGGGCTCGGGATCAGATTGAATGGCGAGAGCGCTCTGGTCTACTCCACCGAGCGCGATATTGGAATCACGAAGTGAAAAATAACCAGCGAGAACTAATAAAATTCCTACAAGAATACAAAATAGTATCACTATGTATTTAGTGCGCGGCATGTATGTATAGTACCTTATTTTAAACAAGAAACGCTACATTACGGGGATACAATGATATTTTGAGTGGTCCACATTTAGGAAACTTGAATATCAATTGCCTGCTCGATTCGTCGAATATCTGCAAGAAGTTTAGAGCGTTCTTGATTGTAAAGAGTTACTGTAAAAACGGCTTTTCCTCCATTTTTTGCAAAGCGACAACGATCTCCTACTTTTTTGTTAACCGATATCGTTACAAAAGATTTTACATCTTGAATCTTTTTAATGCCTTTCAGTTTGGTGAGTTTCCCTTCAGCCTTTGGATACCATTTTAACGTTGCAGCATATCCTTTACATTTTTTTGGAACGATTGGTTTTTTAGGTAAGCGAATAAGTATGTCGTTTAGTGAGTGATCAATATCACAACTTAAACGATGGAGCGTGTCTCTGAATCCTCCGATGCGAGGACCAATTTCAATTAATTTCCAATCATCATCTACTTTCATCAGCTCCACGTGTGTGGTCGTATTACGCAGTCCAAGCGCATGAATGCCCGCCTCCGCCGCTATGTGCGCTTTTTCTATTGAAGCAATTTTTAGATTAGTGGGGGTCATGTGGAGATAATTATAAAAATCATCATGACCAATGTTGTGACCTGTAATTACCCGAACCATAGGACAAAAATACACCGTTCCGCGTGAGTTTACATACGCATCGACTGAATACATGTCACCTTCCATAAATTCTTCAACAATAATACGTGGTACCTCAGTACGCCCATTTTCCTCATAAATCTTTTCCATTTTTTTGC
>JAYSTK010000032.1:0-1956 GCA_043719825.1 Candidatus Kaiserbacteria bacterium
AAAGCGGTGGCGAGTGTGGTGAGGTGATATTACATTAATGTAATAAATTGAATATGTTTTCTATTTTAAATTTAGGAAATATCTATTACGCCATTCCGTTGGTATTGGAAGACCGGAACCACCTTTCCACGAAACTGCAACTTGGTCTTTGCTCCACACACCCTCAACAACTATTATTTCTCCGTTAGTAAACGGTGGGCATGTGTACGAGGCGGACTTAGGACAAATGTATGGCAGATTATTTGAAAAGAGGAGTATGTGATTTTTAATGCCTAATACAGATTCTTGATCCCACAACTCAAGCTGTACATTCATTACTGTATCGCACTCAGCATTATCTATGGGGCATTGTCTTTCCCCATGCGATATATTTACACTAATTTCACCATGGACACGTACGTGCTCTCCTATCCATTTCTCCTTATCAAGTGTGAGATCAGAGGCTGTGAGAATTTCAGATTCACTCCCTATTTTTGCCCTCAAGTTTGATTGAGTATTTTGGATTGTTTTGGTGGGTGTTGAACTACTCATCACATTCAGTGGTTCGGTTTGTGTATTTGATTGAGTCTTAGTTGGTTCGCTCGCTTTCATTAATCCCATTTCTTTAGGTAGGACATTGACTGCCGCATACACTAACGACGCTGATATGAATGTGATTGTTGCAATAATAAGTAGTTTTTTATTCATTTTCTATGAATTTTACCTAAATTATAAGATGGTAACATCTCACGAGTTGTTTTTTAGTGTTACCTCAAATTAATTAGCGCGTTTTAATGTATTCCTCAGACGTCATTACCTTAACACTTCCCGTGTCACGAGCCCGGGCATGATTGTGGTATCCCCATGTGCCGGTGCGGGTAAATGTGTAACTCCATGATGCACCGCTTCCTACAGAAGCACATTGATCAAAGGAGCTACCGAGACAATCGCCTTCACTTTTCACAGGATAGCGATCGTGTGCGGGATGATTGTCAGCCCCAATCCACATTTTTTCAGTGCTTGTATTCATAAACCGAACCGTACCACCTTCAATAATAGTTACCATTTCGGGAATAAAGCGATCACCGTCGTACACAATAGTTGCTGAATAGGGGAGTGTAGGAGCTTTGGTAGTTGCGACGGGTGCGGGAGTTGGTTTTGGTGGGACTACAGTCTCTCCTGCAGGAGTTGCTTCAATAGTAAGGGAAGGCGCAGTTGTAGAAGTCTCTCCTTGTGGAGTATTAGAAATGTCGGATTGAGCTTGTTCAAGTGCTGGAGCTACAACTTCTCCCGGTCGAGTACTATAGAAAATAATTACTAAAGCTACAATTCCGAGCGCCCCGATGAGTAATTTTGTATTCATATATACTATTCTCTATAAAAATTGCTTAAAGTGCAAGGGTGTTAAAAAGCCCGCGGCGAAGCCGCGGGCGATGGATGAATGTTCGTGATACTCACTTAGGGATGTCATTCGTTAGAAAAAACCCCTTTGGAGGTAATGTTGAATGAGGGCTTTTACGCGTAATTGAATGCGAGCACTGTGCACATGGATCCCGAGAATCAGTGAGATTTATGAGGTTACCTTGTGCAACATGAAATGGGCAGCCGCTTTCATATTCACAAGAGGATTGAGGCTCAATCGAATCACTTGGAGGGCTATCTTCGTAACGCATCTCTACTCCTAAAGAACAAAAAATGACTATATCATGAAGTCTATAAAGGTGTACAATCAAAATTATTCTTGTGATAAAGAAATAATTATTGAACTCGAAATATTTTATGACGGCATATTGGAGTAATAAAGCAGCAAGTATTATATTGCCGGGAATAATTTTTCTTGGTTTATATATTTCACAACAAAGCGAGGTAAAATTCTGGCAATCTCTTCTTATGTCGATAATTGCTTTTGGATATATGCACTTTTTAGTTGGATATTATTATCAAATACGAACATTGATACAGAAAACGAACCCTCAC
>JAYSTK010000033.1:0-1926 GCA_043719825.1 Candidatus Kaiserbacteria bacterium
AACAAAAGAGGGACGAAGTATCGGAGACGCTGTACAGGCGGAGTCTTCAAACCGCTCTAAGCTGCAAAAGGAGTAATTCAGCTGTAGTGAACGTTAGAGAAAAGGCCAGAAAAGGTCAGGTAAGTTATAGAGAGATGACCGTAAGGGAATCATTGGAAGAAGTATCGAAACGCGCCTCATGGAGGAAATCGTCCTATGCTAAGAGGACAGAGACAAAACATATCGGGGGACCTGGTTTACTGGATATGTCTCCATCGGTATTCAGATGACATGACTCTATAACAGGCTAATTTAAGGAACATGGGAGATCCACGTGAGGGAATTAGCTGCCAACAGTTAAACAAGTGGAAGTCGGACTAAGTCATAATAGAGAAGATACTCCAAAAGAAAGGGAGAGGATCGAAGGGCTTAGGTAGTCAGGTGAACATTATTAAAAACAACTTGGAAGAGGATGATTCAAAATGGATGTACACGTAACTAAAACAGTTCCCATTGAGTTTAGATGGGTGGTAGAAGCATACCGGAAGGTAAAGCAAGGAGGTAAGGCGGTAGGCATAGACGGAGAGAGCTGGACGGAATTCGACAAGAATCCCGAACGGAACTGCTATGTCATATGGAACCGACTGGCCTCAGGCAGCTATCATCCACAACCAGTAAGAGCGGTAGAAATACCGAAGAAAGATGGAAGCAAGCGAAAGCTGGGCATTCCAACACTGCGGGATCGGATATCACAGGAAGTAGTGAAAGAGTATATGGAGAAAAGGATTGACCGACGATTTCACGAAAATTCCTATGGATATCGACCGATGAAAAGTGCCCATGAAGCACTGAAGCAAGTACTGCAAAACTGTTACCGATATGACTGGGTAGTAGACATGGACATCAGCAAATTTTTTGATGAGATAGACCATGAACTCATGCTCAAGGCAGTAGCGCACATGATGCCAGAAGAGCCATGGGTAAGTATGTATGTGAAGAGATGGTTAGAGATGCCGGTTCAAGAGGTGACAGGGGAGATCAAATCCAAAGAAGGTAAGGGCACACCGCAAGGAGGCGTGATCAGCCCGATACTGGCAAATCTCTACCTGCATTACACGTTGGATTTATGGCTAAGCCGCGAATACCCTGAGGTAAGCTTTGTACGATATGCAGATGATGTAGTAGTACATTGTAAACATAAAGAAGAAGCGGAAGCGGTTTTAGTAGCAATAAAAGAGCGACTGGGCCAGGTTAAATTAAGCATCAAAGAAAGTAAGACCCGGATTGTGTATTGCAAGGATTATCGAAGGAAGGAAAAACAGGAGCAAGTAAAATTCGACTTTTTAGGCTTCAGTTTTCAGCCGACGGCGATAAAAAGCAAAAAGCAGGAAGGCACATACTTTAACGGATACGGCAGCAAACCGAGTTCGTCCAACATACAGAAAATGATCCAAACCATAAGACTGGAAGAAACATTCAGAAATACTAGGCTAGTAATAAATGATATAGCTAAAGCAATGAATGCAAAAATCAGAGGATGGATCAACTATTACGGATTGTTTAATAAATACAGTCTGAGCAGAGTCATGTATATGGTTGATTACAGGCTAACCCGGTGGCTTATGAAGAAACACAAATTGGGTCTTCGTAAATCCATAGCAAAACTCAATGTGATAAAACAAAAAGACCCAAAATTGTTTTATCATTGGGAAACAGGAATATGTTTAAAACTACAATGACTACAAGAGCCGTATGATGGGAGACTATCAAGTACGGTTCTGTGAGAGGCTTAGGGGTGCAACTCCCCTTTGCCTACTCGGCGGTCTTTTTCGGGAAAAAAGCAAAGTACCCTCATAATCTACTATCATCTGCGCGATCGTCAGGAAACTTCTCCGAATAAATTATTGTTTGAGCACACCTACAGTTTTACTCCAACCCTTACCGATC
>JAYSTK010000034.1:0-1923 GCA_043719825.1 Candidatus Kaiserbacteria bacterium
GCATCGCAATTCAAGCTGGGAAGAACTATATTCGAATGGCAAAACCTGTGTTACTTCGGACGCAACACCTTCGGCAATTGCTGAGGTGCTACAAGAAGTTGTTACTAATCAAAAATTACGAAATACGTTGATCGCTAACGGGCGCCAATTAGCCCAGAAACGAAATAACATCTCATATTCTGCGCACGCCAAACATGTCATTGAATCAGTTAAGCGCAAGGTAAAGTGATGAAACTGAAGAACATTAGATCAAGTCGGAGCCAAAAAACACAAGCAGGGTGCGATGTTTGTGGTTCTTCAAAATGCAAACCTTTCAAAACAGTAGGCGAGCATAAATACGTCACTTGCTCCAAGTGCGGCACAATATACCTAACAACCCGTCAGCTAAATTTAGGTAAAAAACGGGAGAATACTTACTTAGAAGAACCTGAACTATACCTGTCTAGGATTAATCCTCACGGGACTAGATATATGGCTGGTTGTGTTGACCATGCCTTTAACACTAAAATTTCTCAGAATAAGGGAAGACTGCTAGAGATTGGGTCAGGGCTGGGGCATTTGTCTTATATGCTCTTTTCACGTGGCTGGGAAGTTGAAAGCCTAGAACTGAGTGAGGACGCTGTCAAATGGGCCGAAAAAGTTTTTAAGCTGCCAACCTACCCAACCAAGATTGAGGAATTTAAGAGTGATAGGTTTGATGCCTTTGTGATGGTGGAGGTAATTGAGCATTTATATAATCCGCTTGGAGCCCTACACGACATCATCCGTTTAGGCACAAAAAACGCAATGATATTTGGTACAACACCCAACACCAACAGTGATCACTGGGAAAAAAGTGAACAGGATATTTATCAGCCCCACGACCACATAGTTCTTTTTAATGATTCATCGCTCCAAACACTGCTTAAAAAAGCCGGCCTAAGCGATATAACGATTGATTACTTCGGTGTTGGTGAAAAAAATGACTCTAATCTGATGTATTCAGGATTAATAGAAGGGAATAAGTCCTAGTGACCAAAGGTCTAGTTGGGTCAAACTATCCTCCTTTTAGGGGAAAAGTCTACCTCATAGATAAAGGTCGACGTAGGTGGGTCAAGAATGTCGAGATAATCAGGGCTTTAGGTTACAAGTGGCCAGATGATGTAAGGTGGGTTGACGCTCAAGATTTAAAACAGGTACCACTTGGCCCAAATGTGCCAGAAAGCCTAGTAAAAAACAATTCTATCCAGTCTATGGCAAGGATGCGTGAGTTTATCGTGTCGAAAGTAAGCGGTAAGGGAGTGGAGTTTGGCGCTGCGGCAAATCCAATGCCCATTCCTGTTGGCGTAAAAATACAGTATGCTGACCTCTTCTCAGCACCGATGCTCGAAGAAGAATTATACTCGACCGAAGAAAAGCACGAGTATGTAGACGCCGACATAATAACTAGCTTTGACAAAATGGATGGCATTCCAAGCAACAGTCTAGACTTTATCATTGCATCGCACGTAATTGAGCATGTCAGAAACCCTATATTAAGCCTAGCACTTGCGTGGCAAAAGCTTCGTAAGGACGGACTACTTGTTTTAATCGTACCTAAAATGGAACGCACACTGGACTCAAAAAGACCCCTCACTTCATTAAGCCATCTAATTGAAGACTACTCGGCCCCAAATCGTTACCGAGACGCCCTTCATGTTGCTGAATTCCACACCTATGCAAAAGAGTTGCCACTAGCTGAGGTTTACCAAAAAATGCTGAACAGCATTAACGACGACCACCATTCCATGCATTACCATGTTTGGAACGAATCAAATTTCAAGGAACTGCTCAAGTACGTTAGTAGAAATTATTTCCCCTGGAAAATAAAAGACTTTAAAAGTGCAATCTCTGGCGACGAGAACTATGAGTTCTATGTTGTTCTTGCGAAGACCCGTTAGTTTA
>JAYSTK010000035.1:0-1920 GCA_043719825.1 Candidatus Kaiserbacteria bacterium
TTGAGTCGCTGGATTAACTTTTTAGAAACTTTATCAAAATTAAACGCAAATCCAGGTAACCACAATCTATCAAACATACCTTTCATGGACGCCGGCATAGTGACCCACCAATTTGGATATATAAACACCAAATGATCTGCCCAATTAATTTTTTCTTGAACCATTTTTAAATCAGGCTCGAGCTCTTGAATTGTTTTGTATCCCATATGGAGAATAGGATCAAAACTTAAATCAGCAATATTAATACGCACCACTTCACTTCCTGATTCACGTGCGCTCGCTTCGTACGTATCAGCAAGATGTCCCGAGTAAGAATTTTTATCAGGGTGCCCCAGGAAGACGAGAATTTTTTTCATATGATACGTTGATACTAACATGCACACTCATGTTTAGAGTGTGCATATTGTTGAAATATTTTCTTTATTTTCGAAGTGATCCGTTCTGATTAAATTGTACCCCACTTCCTTGCTGTGGCATTTTGTCTCCCATAACTGCTTGTAGTTCCTTTTGATATTTCGGGAGTACTGCCATAGATGCAGCCATTTGATTCTTTCCTTTTTTAATTTCTGCCTGTATTTCAAGAGCAATTTTTTCAAATAATTTTGGATCCCTTTCCATCATGGTAAGAATAAGCTCTCGTTGTTCCGGTGGAGCGCTCTTGAGTTGATGCTCAAGAAGCTTCCGTGTCATAAATTGTTTTGCTTTATCAAACATAGTACAGAATTATATCAGAGAATTGAGAATAGCCTCCGTATATTGCATATTTAAAAATATGTGCTATAATATTAAAGCGTATGGGACAACCGAAGTTGCCGTACGTCTCCTCCTCATAATGGTTCGTAGTCGGTTAAGTCCGCTCGCCTGTTGAGTTTGTGCTGTAGACAGGCTTGCCTGTCTACAGCACATTTTTTTATTCTATATACGCACTAAAGAAGTACCGTAGCTTTGTTAATGCTCAGTTCAAGAACACCACCATCTATTTCATAGCGTTCTTTCTCACTCCCCATTTTTGTTTGCAGAACAATTATTCCTTTTTTAAGACCAATAATTATTGGTTCGTGGTTTGCGAGTACTGTAATTTCACCTTCCGTAGTAGGAATAGTCATTGAAAATACTTCACCATCGAAAAGAATTTTACTTGGATGCGCTATGGTGACTTTGAGCAAATGATTAGTACTCATGAATGTTACTTTGCTACTACTTGATCGATACTACCTTTCATATAGAACGCCTGTTCAGGTGTTGCATCGTGTTTACCTTCCAATATTTCCTTAAATCCACGAATTGTATCTTTGAGTGAAACGTATGCGCCAGGTGTGCCGGTGAATACTTCACCCACGAAGAATGGTTGTGACAAATAGCGTTGGACCTTACGAGCTCGATATACAGTCTGTTTGTCTGCTTCTGAGAGCTCTTCGATACCGAGAATTGCAATAATGTCCTGTAAGTCTTTATAGCGTTGTAGTACAAGCTTAACTCCTTGAGCAACATCGTAATGTTCTTTTCCAACAATATAGGGATCGAGTGCAGACGACTTACTTTCAAGAGGATCCACTGCTGGGTAGATACCGAGAGAAGCGAGTGGTCGAGAGAGTGCAACGGTGGAATCGAGATGTGAGAATGTTGTTGCAGGTGCTGGGTCTGTATAGTCGTCCGCAGGCACGTACACTGCTTGAATAGAAGTAATTGACCCCTTTGTAGTTGATGTAATACGTTCTTGCATCTGACCCATTTCCTCAGCAAGAGTAGGTTGGTATCCCACCGCTGAAGAGACACGTCCAAGAAGTGAAGACACTTCTTGTCCTGCTTGAGTAAAGCGAAACACGTTGTCCATAAAGAAAAGCACATCTTTCCCTCCCTCATCGCGGAAGTATTCTGCCATAGTGAGTCCTGTGAGTCCTACACGTGCTCGAGCTCCAG
>JAYSTK010000036.1:0-1904 GCA_043719825.1 Candidatus Kaiserbacteria bacterium
CTTGAAGAAGGTGAGCCCCCAAGGAAAAGACGTCAGTCTTTTCCTTGGGGGCTTTTTTATTTGCTTGTTTTCGCATATTGACAGTACATCGTCACTTCTTTACTCTAGAGATGTACTGTTCTTCACAACTCTAAGGAGAGATCATGTTAGGCTCTCAGCTCATAACGATTTTATCTGATTCGTCTTCTCTGTTACATGAAAAGATACATACGCACGTGGGTCTTGTACTCTCGTATGAATTGAAATTGTCTTTCGTTGTACTTTTTATTACTCCGATGTCGTATGGCCTCGGTCCTGGTGTGCGTATCTCCGTATCCGCTTCACCAAACTTTCCTGCCAATGAAGATTGGTCCGTACCCATTCGCGCAATTACGAGTAGGCGACCCTTACCTCAATTTGAAAGTAATGAGGTGTATTTAAAACAATGCAGATTGTTGTATGCATTACGAACAAAACTTATGCAGGAGCGTTGGTCAAGTAAAAAAAGTGTTATTTCACGTGGATGAACTTAAGTGGCCACAGCAATCTCTTTTACTCGAACCTCGCGTCTTTCGACACTCAAAATGTTGAAAGACGCGAGGTTTTGTTTTTCATTTTATAGAACTATCGTATACTACTTCACATTATTCTTTCTTAGTTCATTGTATCGTGTTAAAGAAATCATCCGGGAAAAAAATATCTTCAAAAAAAAGCATTAAAAAGGACTATGCAAAAATGGCGCTCGCGCTCCATAAAAAACTACACGGTAAAATTGAGATGGTATCGAAAGGACGACTTACGAATCGTGATGAATGGAGCACTATGTATACACCAGGCGTGGGTGCTGTATCGAGTCATCTCGCAAAGTTTCCCAAAGATGCGCGCACGTATACGATGAAAGGAAATACGGTCGCAGTTATCAGTGATGGATCCGCAGTCTTGGGACTTGGTAATATTGGCCCTATTGCTGCTATGCCCGTGATGGAAGGAAAGTGTGCAATTCTTAAAGAAATGGCAGGAATTGATGGCATCCCGCTCGTACTTGATGTACACGGTGTTGATGATATTGTTGCGGCAGTGAAGGCGGTCGCTCCGACATTTGGCGCTATTAATCTTGAAGATATTGCCGCTCCGCAATGTTTTGAAATTGAAGAACGACTTAAGCGCGACCTCAACATTCCCGTTATGCATGATGATCAACACGGTACTGCAATTGTGGTGCTTGCGGGGCTCATGAATGCTTCGAAAGTGGTGAAGAAAAAACTTGAATCTCTTAAAGTGGTGATTGTCGGCGCGGGTGCGGCAGGACGCGCGATTGCACTGTTACTTATCCAGGCGGGGGTAAATGATGTGATACTCGTCGATAGTAAGGGAATTATTTATCCGAATCGAAGTGGTATGGTTGGGTACAAGCAAGCACTCTCGAAAGTCACAAATCCACGACATCTGAAGGGTGAACTCCTCGATGCAGTAGCGGGGGCTGATGCACTTATTGGAGTTTCAGGTCCGGGTACAATTTCAAAACTGCATGTCGAGAGAATGTCTAAAGACGCAATTGTGTTTGCGCTTGCTAATCCCATACCTGAAATTATGCCTCATGATGCGCATGCTGCCGGGGCACTTGTGGTTGCTACGGGACGTTCTGACATGCCAAACCAAATTAACAATTCGCTCGCGTTTCCAGGAATTTTCCGTGGCGCGCTTGATCGAAATATAATCGCGATTACGGACGCTATGAAACTTGCTGCGGCAAAAAAAATTGCAGCGCTCGTTAAGAAGCCTATCGCGAATGAAATTATTCCAAGTGTAAATACTCCTGGTCTCGTAAAAGCGGTGGCGAGTGTGGTGAGGTGATATTACATTAATGTAATAAATTGAATATGTTTTCTATTTTAAATTTAGGAAATATCTATTACGCCATTCCG
>JAYSTK010000037.1:0-1889 GCA_043719825.1 Candidatus Kaiserbacteria bacterium
AAGGTTATGGAACTCGTAGACGCAATGGATACGTATTTCCCAATGCCTGTTCGTGATCTCGACAAGCCATTCCTTATGCCAATCGAGGACATCTTCTCAATTGAAGGACGCGGTACGGTAGTAACCGGACGTGTAGAGCGTGGTGTACTCAAGGTAGGTGCTGAAGTAGAAATCGTCGGTATTAAAGATACTGCGCTCACTACGGTTACTGGTGTTGAAATGTTCAACAAGCAGCTCGACCAAGCACAGGCTGGAGACAACGCAGGTATTCTCCTCCGCGGTACAAAGAAGGAAGACGTACACCGAGGACAGGTACTTGCTGCGAAGGGTTCAGTCACTCCGCACACCGAGTTCGAAGCTGAGGTATACGTACTCTCAAAGGATGAAGGCGGTCGTCACACTCCATTCTTTACTGGATACAAGCCACAGTTCTATATCCGTACTACAGACGTTACAGGAGATGTATCGCTTGCAGAAGGAGTAGAGATGGTTATGCCAGGAGATACTGCAAAGTTCAAAGTGAAGCTCGTAGCGCCGGTTGCGCTCGAAGCACAGCAGAACTTCGCGATTCGTGAAGGCGGCAAGACCGTCGGTGCGGGTGTCGTAACAAAGATCGTCGCGTAATCCACTTTATCTCTCCGTTACTATGACAACAAAAACACCAGCAGAGTCGAAGCGTACGAAAAAAGCAGGTGAAAGCATTGAAAAGCTTCGCATACGCGTTCGTGCCTACGAACACAAAATCCTCGACATCTCGGTGAAGCAGATCATCGATACCGCATTGCGTTTCGACGCAAAGGTAATCGGTCCGATTCCGCTCCCTACTGAGATCAAGAAGTATACGGTGAACCGTTCAACGTTCGTGTACAAGGATGCGCGAGAACAGTTCGAGATGCGCATGCATAAGCGTGTCATCGATATCATGAATCCAAGTGCTAAAGTTATTGAAGCGCTCACCAATCTCTCACTTCCATCAGGCGTCAGCATTGATGTGAAGATGATGTGACCTTCCCAAAAAATCGCGATCTACTTTGTCGCGCTTCGGAAAATTATTCTCACCGTACATCGTGTACGACTCGAACAATTTTCCTCGCGCTTCGCCTAGCTCATCGATTTTAGGAAAGGTCTGTGAGCAATACGTTGTCATAGAACACACGAAAACCGCCGCCCAAAAGGGCGGCGGTTTTCGTGTGTTATGTATGGCAAATTATCTAATCAGCAATACGTATCCAATCATTAAAAATATCAGATACACCATGAAGCATTCAAAATAAAAGACACCTCGCCGATCTTCCTGGATAAATTTTTTGCCTACTTTGATAACTACTAGAGCACCGAGGAATTTAACTAAAAAAGTAATCCATCCTCCAAAAATAAAACCAATCATGGCCTCATCACTACCTTCAATTCCTGTGGGTAAAAAGATGAGTGCACAACCATCCCAACAGATTAAGTAAAGTGATGGTGCCAGTAGTGCAAATGCAAATGCTGCTAAGAAAACTCCCATCTCATGATTATATCAAATAACATTAGGCTTTTTTACAGATTTGCACTTTTCCTATATTCCAGTATACTCACGCCTAGCTTTTTAAGACCTACGTACCTTCCTTCGGGGAGAGACCAATGGGCGCAAAACCGCGATTTTTCAATCTGCGAGCTTGTGCTCGCGATGCGAAAAATCGCGGTTTTTGTTTACGGTCATGAAAGCTTTATTAGTATGGAATCACAGAATTGATTGAAGTTCGAGGTGAAACAAAGTTTACGACTGAGGCATACAAATCGTATGGTGAAGGAGAAAACTGCAGTTTCAACAAAGAAATTCGCAATTCTGTGATTCCTGTAGTTTTTGGAAATGAAATTCATTCTCGGAACGAAGGAGCGCATGACCC
>JAYSTK010000038.1:0-4797 GCA_043719825.1 Candidatus Kaiserbacteria bacterium
TATTGCCGTAGATAAGAGGATTTCCAAATCCGTCAGTTGCCCTGCCGCCCGCTTCAGTGAGGATGAGTTCAGGTGCACAGATGTCCCATTCGCCGAGGGCGCCTTTATTGAGATAATAGTCTCCAATATTTTGTGCAATAAGACCTACTTTAATGCCCACACTTCCCATTTCGACAGTTTCTACAACATTGAGCGCTTTTTCAACTTCATACATGTAGGGTGCTGCGTGATTAACACTACGTATAGCACGTAGATTGGGAATCTCTCGATTACTTACGAAAAGTTTCTCTGTGCTCGCATTATGCTCAACATACGATCCTTGTCCTTGAAGGGCATAATACAGTTTTTCATGTGCGGGCGCGTAGACAACCGCGAGCACAGGACGTCCTGCTTTAAGGAGTGCAATCATAATTGAGAAATCGTCAGTCTCATTAATGAATCCTTTTGTCCCATCGAGCGGATCGATGACCCACATTGTTTCGGGATAGGGGAGTGTGACGCCGAGTGTCTCTTCGGAAAGAATCGGGAATCCGAAACTACCTAATTGCGCATATAAAATCTCGTTTGCTTCAGTATCAGCTTGTGTTACCGGCGTAAGATCGGCTTTAATAGTTATTTTTGCGTTTCCATAGTGAGACATAATAACTCCGCCGCACATTCGTGCGGCGGCTTTTGCGCGTTCAAGAAGCACTTCCATGTGACTAGTATAGAGAAGAGTGTACTAAAAGTCGATTACACATGAGCACCCATTGAGTTTGCTTTGCACGCTAGGCACCGACATCCAAATGGTTTGATATGGGTATCCCAATATTCTTTTCCGTAGTCGTAGGTAATTTCCTCTCCCGGGAGAATTTTTTTCTTTGCATATATACGCACACGAAGCGCATCTTCATCGAGGACTGCTTCAGCATTTGGTTTGCACGAATGATTCAAATAGCGTGCCGTATTTTCACGCCCCTTGCCATCTATGGTGTACTTTTTACTTACGGTAAAAAGATATTTTCCCCCACGTCGGTCAGCTTCTTCTACCGTAATTCGTTCGCCTGTATATTCAATAATAAACTCTCCTCGTTTAAAGTCCGCTTTGGCAAATATCCCGAGACCTGCAGTAGATTTCTTCACGAGATACTTTTGTTTTGGCAAGACTTTTTTTAGCAGCATAACGCGGAAGAGTATACCGTACTCGAGGAATTCTGTCCGCTCATAAGTATTCTGATACACTAGGCATATGAAATTTTTTGTTCTCATTCTTATCACGGCGATCGGCATAGGGGTGTGGTTTTTTGCGTTTCCGCGTCACACTATTACTAACCATCCTCCCAAAAATTCCACCATTATCGCGTTCGGGGATTCATTAATAGAAGGGTATGGTGCGGGAGTGGGTCAAGATCTGGTTTCAGAGCTCTCGCGAAAAATTGGAAGACCAATTGAAAATTTTGGCGTGAGTGGAAACACATCAGCAGATGGTCTCATTCGGATAGAAAAAGCGTTAGAGAAAAATCCTGGGACAGTGTTACTCCTCTTAGGAGGGAATGACACACTCCGTCGTGTGCCTGAGGAAATAACGCGAGACAATATGGCACAAATTATTACTCTCTTTCAAGAGCGCGGTGCAGTAGTAGTGTTGCTTGGAGTACGAGGTGGAATTATTGGGAATCGTCGCGCTAATATGTATGAAGAATTGAGTAAAGAATATGCAACAATTTACCTTCCCGATGTGCTTAATGGAGTTTTATTAAAACCAGAATTAATGTATGACGGAATTCATCCTAATGAAAAAGGATATGCTGTCATTGCCGAACGTATCGAAAAACTTTTCAGTGAGTATAATCTCTAGATTCTGTTACCACGTTCGTCTGGGAGGTTAGTGGAGGTCTTGCTATGATGAAGTCATGACGCGCTCTTCTTCGAATGCTCGTGCATTTATTTTTGCTACTCAGGTATGCATAATCACTACTGCAGCTTTTTGGTATGCATGGACACAAATACAAGTTCCATTCCTCCGTACTGAACAATTTTTGATCGGTACAGTGCTCGTTGCCATCGCGCTCCTCACCGTGTTTGTCTTTCAATCAATTCGCGTAAGTATTACTGCGTCACATCTTGCAAAAGGTATGGCCACCGACATGCTCGTGTACTCCCGTGAGCTTTTTACTGAACTGTATCGTGGGAGTCCCGTCCCGTATTTAGTGATTGACCACCATCACACTATTGATTCTGTTAACTTAGCAGCACTCCGCCTCTTTGGTGTGGGTGAAGGATGGCTTGAAGGAAAAAATGTGTTTGAGTATCTCCGCGGTGAAGACGAAACCCGCACAGCGCTAATCCCCCAGTATTTTTCTCAAAATGTTTTTATTAATAACGAAGAAGTAGAAGTGCTTCGTCCCGACGGGGGGACACGTTGGGTGATGCTTTCTTTATTTTCTTTCAAAGATGCAGGGCGAAAACACAAGGGACTTCTCACGCTCGTCGATATTACAAAACAGAAGGAAATAGACAAAGCAAAAACTGAATTTGTTTCCCTCGCTTCCCACCAGCTTCGTACTCCAATTTCAGCAATGAAATGGAATATTGAACTATTGAAAACGTCCGGAATGATTGGTGCATCAGAAGGGGAGCGCGCGTATGTAGATAAAATCGAACACGGACTCTCTCGAATGGATGCGCTCGTCGCCGATTTTCTGAGTGTTTCGAAATTGGAATTAGGCACACTGACACCAACATACGAATCAATCTCCTTAGATACTTTTTTAACGAGCTTACTCGACGAACATGAAAAACAAGCACTCTCACGCAAGATCACCATTGAACACTCGGTGAATAAAGAGGAAACAATTCGTACAGACTCACACCTTTTAAGTATGGCTCTCGGCAACCTCGTTTCCAATGCAATAAAGTACACCAATGAAGGCGGTGTAGTAAAAATTGTTTCCTATAAGGAAAATAATAGTCGGATCATCACCGTAGCAGACACTGGTATGGGAATACCAGAAGATGAGCAATCACGTGTATTTACCAAAATATTTCGTGCCGAAAACGCCCGGTTGCAAGTGCCAGACGGAACCGGTTTAGGGCTCTATATTGTGCGAGAAGCAGTACGCGTGATGGGAGGGGATGTAACGTTTACCTCCACACAGGATAAAGGGACTATATTTACCATCGTATTGCCCCAATGAGTGGTTTGGGCGTATGATTCATAGATAAGCGGCAAAGTAGAAAAGTATAGATCTGCCGTATTACCCAATTACGAGTATATATTTCCCATACGTATGATTAGTGAAAAGAAAATAGTGCTTGTTGTCGATGACGAAAAAGATCTTCGTGATGCTATTGCGACGGCACTTTCATACGAAGGATTTGATGTAAAAACCGCCGTTGATGGTGAAGATGCAATGCGCGTAGCAACGAGCACGACCCCTGATCTTGTTCTTCTCGATATCTTAATGCCAAAAAAAGATGGCATTTCAACTCTTATAGACATTCGTGCGTCGGAGTGGGGTAAAGAAACTCCGGTGATTATTATGACAGTACTTGATGACATGACGAAAATCGCCGAAGCGATTGAGGCGGGGGCAGACGAATATCTTGTAAAAACAAATATTGCACTAGGTACAATTGTGCAAAAAGTGAAGACAAGACTCAGTGTCTAGTTTTTAAGCGTCCACAGTGGTGCATTAAATCCGTGGAAGAGGAGGCTACAATGTAAGGGTAGTAAGATTTTAATAAAATACTCCTTAATCAATTGTATGCATTCTATTCACGAGCGTCTCAGAAAAACTATCGCGTGGTACCACCGGTGGCATAATGATGATCACAGCAACACTGTCACGTGGGGAATTTTTCTTCTCGTTGCACTTACCTATACTTCACTACTTCTCTCATCTATAACCCTTGCACAAATTGATATTGAAGGTGCTGAGCAAATGGGTCGTGCAATTGCCCCACTAGTGCGTGATGGAAGTCCAAAAGTATCAGATAACATAGTGCGATTACGGGCGGTAACTGACGATACGATAAATTCCTCACGAGAATACTCTCGAAGTTCTCTGGGTGAAAAAGCCACACATCTTGAAAAACTCAAAGTAGCGCTTTCTAAACGACAGACCGTTGTACGTGAATTGGCGCTCAGTGATCCTCATGCCGTGAAACAATTTGTTTATGATGAACTTGCGCTTCAGTCAATCCCCGTAGAAGTTCGAAATCTTGTTGAAAACCCCTTTGAGAAAGAAGGTATATATCACCGAGCTCTTGTATCTGAAGAATTTACATTTGGAGGAAACGAAGTCTCACATGAGGAATATCTTCTCGAAGTGACTCCTACCGAAATATATAAACTCGCTCTAACGCAAGAAGAAGCGGAGGCGTTCCCTGCTGAAGAAAACATAACTATTTCTGGCTTCGAAATAGGAGAGAGCATTGTTATACCAACGAACATAGCGATAGAAGGAGATGGAGAAGGGAAAGTGCTTGGTGCTGCAGTCACAAAAAAGATTGCTATTGTTGCATTCAATTTCCTCAATGACACAAGCAGACCACTTTCTGTTGAGGAGATGCGAGGGCGAATATTTACCGATCCATCATCCATGAGTGCATTTTTTAAAGAAATGTCTTATGGCCAAATGTTAATTCAAGGAAGAGACCGAATTGATGGTGATGTATATGATTGGGTCACCATTCCGGTTAACGGAGGTGATTGTGCATACAATAATTGGGCTTCCCTTGCGAATAAGGCACTTACTGATAAGGGGATTAACATGACTGGATATTCTAATATTCAGTACATTTTCCCTGGAGGTG
>JAYSTK010000039.1:0-1861 GCA_043719825.1 Candidatus Kaiserbacteria bacterium
AATATCAAAGCATGTATTCAAATGTGCCTAGATAACCCGGCTTGGAAACTCAGTCTGCAGACGCACAAAATAACTGGCATTCGCTAATATCAATTTAAACCATGAATCATAATAACTCTTTCGAAGTGTGCCAACGCTTCTACTTCGACGCCGCCCACAGCCTGAAACGCGAGATAGAAGCCGAAGGAAGCCGCCGTATCCACGGCCACACTTATCAAGCAGAAGTGGCCGTACGCGGCGAGTTAGATACTAAAACCGGTATGGTGATGGATATTGGTTTGATTCGAATTGAAGTCGCCAAAGTACGCGAATTACTAGACCACCATCTTTTGGATGAAGTGCCAAATTTAGGTATTCCAACGTTAGAAAACCTCTGCATCTATATTGAAAAAAACATGCGAGATAATGGTTTGCAGTTGTCGCGTGTATCCGTCTGGCGTGAATCGTTGGGTGACAGATGCGATATGGCTATTTTACCTTGAAAACCCAATTTTAGAGCTTAAATATGACTCTAGCCGGCGTATTTATTACCTAAACTGCTATATTATTTATAGCAAATTTATATCTACAAATGACCGACCCCATCTTCATCCCCCACCAAGAGTTCAAAACCGGCCTCCCCCGTGGCCGTTTTCGCGTTATCGTCAACCCTGAGCGTGCGCAAAAGTATATTAAACACAAACTGCTTGTTGTGGGTATTGCTTTACCCATGATTGGTATTGGCGCAGCTTTGGCATTATCTGGTTACCCGTGGGCGGGGTTGCCGTTGGTATTGATTGGTATTCTTTTACCGCGCTATATTAAAAAGAATGCGCCGAAAATATTATTGCATTTAGCGCAGAACGATGCGAAGACTTACCAAGAAGCGATAGAATACGAGATATTGGAAGTGAAGATAGCAGAAAGTTAAATATGAAAAATAAAAATATATTAATAATAACAATAATTTGTTTTGCAAATATGTGCTTTGCTCAGTCAGCTAAAGATGCCACAAGATCACTACAAAAGCTTCAGGCTAGAGTTGAATCGAGTGTTGATTACAAAGGCTACACTGAAGCTTTAAGCGATGCCATTTTCGAGATCAAACTATTTTTGAGTAGTACAGATGCAAAAGATAAACAAGAATTCGCTACCTCCTTAAATAAAACTTTAGAGCACTATCGAATGGCTGGTGAAATCTGGAATAGAAGTGTTCAAGGACCATGTCAACCAACTTGTGTAGAAGAAGAAAAGAAAATTGCTGTACTCTATCCAGAATTGGACAGTCAAGTAAAGTCAGGGCGCGTATCTGTCCGGGAACTTAGAAAACAAGCGATTCAAATTTCATTTTTCAAAGCGGAAAAGGAGCTGGAAATTGCAGTATCTTTATTTTTGCAGAAGTAGATACTCAACTTTTGTGAACACGTTTTGTTCAATTTAGCGATCTCGAAAACCATCACTGCAACTGCAACGGCACATTCGACCTGAGCGCTGTTTGCTGATTCTTCTCATTCACAAACACCAATTTCGGCTGATGCGTGGCGACGTTGTCTTCATGGACTTGGGCGAAGGCGGCGATGATGATGAGGTCGCCGGCGCTGGCTCGGCGGGCGGCTGAGCCGTTGACGGAGATCATGCCGGTGCCGCGTTCGCCACGGATGGCGTAGGTGATGAAACGTTCGCCGTTGTTGATGTTCCAGATGTGGATTTGCTCGTTTTCAGCGATATTCGCCGCTTCCAGCAAGTTTTCATCAATCGCGCAGGAGCCTTCGTAGTGCAGCTCGCACTGGGTGACGGCGACGCGGTGGATTTTGGATTTTAAGAGGGTACGAAACATGGGTGAAGTCCATCAATAAAGCGTTGAATTGGGCAGTTTTGGGGC
>JAYSTK010000040.1:0-4718 GCA_043719825.1 Candidatus Kaiserbacteria bacterium
GGTGCACTTTTTTACAAAGATTCACTATTTCCAAAATACGGAATTCTTCTTTCAGTCCCAGGACTCATCATTGCACTCTACCAACACTATCTTCAATTAGGAGGAACTGAGTTTGTACGATGCCCTGCAGCTGGCACTGGTGCTGATTGCGCAAAACAATTTATGTTTGAATTCGGTTTTATGACATTTCCTATGCTTTCTGCAATTGCCTTTCTTTTTCTCATCGTGTTATATATCTACATCCTAAAGACACGTACTATTTAGATATATCAGAATCGACACTTTTTTGAAACATTGCACAAGTGAGAAGCGAATGCTTGAAGCTTCGCAAGAGGTTGTCGATATTTTTATAAATATCTTATAACCTGAACAGCGACTGTAAGTCGAACTGAGCATAGCAAAAAATCAGCAGATTTTTATGCGTGTTGATAAAAGGTGTCGATTCTGAGAAGCAGAGTTATTTTAACTTCCTTCAGTAGGTGGGTTTAGCTTCTGTACAGGACTCACCACATTTGGATTCCACGTTGCCTGGATTTCTCCGTGTTCCTTCTCAAATCCTGCTATCTCGTGCGAAAGATACATTTGAAGACGCTTTGCATGTTCGGGTGTGAGGGAATAGAACGTGGCTTGTTCGCCAGAGCTCAGTGCAATGACAAAATATTCCTTTGTGTAGCCCATTTTAATATTTTCGCAAAAAAGTTTTGGTGCTTTTTCAAGTTCATTGATTTTCATATCCCTGTAGTATACTTAATTTTAGTTCTTCGAGTAACCCTAAAGGAGGCATCATGATTGATTTCTCTAGTATGGTATCTAGTGAAGATGTGGAAGCAGTGCTTGAATCAGACAGAGAGCAAATCAAAGGTGATCTCGCGCACTACGGGCCACTTTGGAAAAAATTTATTTTCTGGTTTAAGGGACTTTTAAGTAAAAATTGAGAATGGCGACCACAGGTCGCCATTTACTTTACATTCTAAAGAATCTAGCGCACAATCTATATATACACGAGGTATTTATTATCACGGCCTCACATTAAGTATCCAAACATGGAAAATACTACGGCGAAGCATTTTGCCCTTCAACTCGGCTCACTCATATCACTCTATGTAACACTGGGAGCGCTCATTAATCTTCTTTTCGCAATCATAACCGTGCAGTATCCAGATGTTATTAATGGGTACTGGGAATATGATTCAGCAGCATACGGCATTCGTCTTTCAATAGCGCTTCTCATTGTATTTTTCCCAGCGTACATAGTGTTAACACGATTTGTAAATGTCGCACGACGAACCCAGGAATCAGCGTACCTCGGTCTTACAAAATG
This sequence comes from Candidatus Kaiserbacteria bacterium, assembly GCA_043719825.1. Classification (GTDB taxonomy): domain Bacteria; phylum Patescibacteriota; class Minisyncoccia; order Phycocordibacterales; family UBA918; genus Damh-18. The sequence goes on from JAYSTK010000040.1 coordinate 1,322, forward strand.
GCTTATTTATCTCTCATTACTCGTAGGTGGAGCTGTCATGCTCGGAGATGTAGTGACCATTATAAATAATTTTCTCAATGGGGAACTAACGATTCGATTTATACTTAAAGCGCTTGTAGTGCTTGTGGTAGTCGGTGTTGCATTTACGTACTATCTCTTTGATGCCCGCGGATATTGGCAAACACATGAAGAGAAGTCAAAACAATACGGAATGGGTGTTGCTGTTGTCGTTATCGCTGCACTGGTATTTGGTTTCATGAATACCGAAACTCCATCACAAGTTCGAGAAATGCGCTTAGACCAAACACAGATAAGTGATCTCCAAACAATCCAATACCATATTGAAGAATCATACCGAGTAAACAGTAAACTTCCCCAAACTTTGAGTACGCCTTACGAAGGATTAGTTATTCCGGAAGCACCTGAAGGTAGAGACGACTATAGCTACACAGTAACGGGACCAAACACTTTTGAGTTATGTGCTAATTTTGCCTATCCTACTAATAAAAGTGAGCAAATGCGATACAGCGAACCAATGTACATGGATAAAGGCATTGTTAATCCAAATAATTGGGAGCATTCTGAAGGTGAGTGGTGCTTTAAACGAACTATGGGTTCAAACGTGATGAATATCCCTGCATAAATCGCTCACTGTTTGTTATGCACAAGAAGTTTGATCACGAATCAATAGAAAAAAAATGGCAAGACAAATGGAAAGAGTTGGGGATCTATGACGTAGGTGAGCGTGATAATACGAAAGAAAAGGAGTACATCCTCGTTGAGTGGCCGTATCCTTCAGGAAATCTCCATATTGGACATTGGTTTGCTTTTGCCGTCGTTGATATATATGCACGTGCGTCCCGCATGCAAGGGAAACAGGTACTTTTCCCATTTGGCTTTGACGCGTTTGGTCTTCCCGCTGAAAACGCTGCTATTAAACGTGGACTCGATCCAAAAGCATGGACTGAATCAAACATAGCATCCATGAAAACCCAGCTTGAGAGCATGGGAAATTCTTTTTCATGGAATATGACAACTAGTTCTACTGATCCAGAATATTATGCATGGACACAGTGGATGTTTACAAAATTTTTTGAAAACGATATCGCATATCGTGGTAAAGGCACGGTGAATTGGTGCCCAGGATGCAATACAGTTATAGCAAATGAACAAGTACAGAGTGACAACACCTGTGAACGCTCAGGCGACACCATTGAAAAGCGCCAAATGGAGCAGTGGATGCTGCGTATTACAAAGTATGCAGATAGGCTCATTGATGACCTTAAGGATCTTGATTGGCCTGAACATATAAAAGAAGCACAACGACAATGGATTGGCCGATCAAAAGGTGCCACCATCGAATTTGAAATAGCGTTTGATAAACCAAATTCTCAAAATGGACGAATTCCTGTATTTACCACGCGTCCTGACACACTCTATGGAGCAACGTACTTAGTGCTCTCCCCTGAGCATCCTTGGGTAGCGCTCGCATCTGATGAACATCACGACGTACTCACTAACAAAAGAGAGGTACTAGAGTATGTAGAAAAAGCAAGGAATAAGTCAGAGATTGATCGTACCAATGCACAAAAAGAAAAATCTGGCGTAGAACTCTTGGGAGTCCACGCAATCAATCCTGCTTCGGGAGACACAATCCCCATGTATGTTGCAGATTACGTGCTTAATGGATACGGAACAGGAGCTATTATGGGTGTACCTGCACACGATGCACGCGATTTTGCCTTTGCTAAAAAATATGACCTCCCCATTAAACAAGTCGTTGTCCCATGTTCAGTTGACATACAGAATCCTCCACGACCTGAATTTGAGGAAATTAAACGCGATACCGTCATAGTGCATCTTCGTGATGCATCAACAGGGAAGTATGCGCTCCTCAATTGGCATGACACGCTTGAGGGTACCGTAACCGCGATCATGGGCGGCATCGAGCAAGGACAGACACCAGAAGAAGCCGCACGTAATGAAATACAAGAAGAAGCAGGTTTGAAAGGTGTCCAAATACTACAAAAAGCGGAATGGATAACAGCCGCAAGGTACTGTGCATCTCACAAAAATCAAAATCGTCTTGCCCACACGCATGCTTTTCTTGCGGAAGTTAATGACTTAGCTGATCAACTTGATGTAAACAGTCGTGAACAAGCAAAACATACTCTTGTGTGGGTTGCTGAATCAGAAGTTGAAAGGAAACTAACTCCTCTCCATCAAAAATTAGTATGGCAAATACTTCATTCAGATGCACCATTAAGTGACAGTGGGTACCTTATGAATTCAGAAGAATTAGACGGTATGGACTCCGAGGATGCAAAGGAAATGATTGTAAAGAAAGTGGGAGGTGCACTCAAGAATACGTACAGACTTCGTGATTGGTCGATAGGACGTCAACGGTATTGGGGAGTACCAACTCCTATAGTGTACGATCCGGAAGGTAAAGCACATGGAATACCACAAGAGTATCTCCCATGGCACCTACCCACTGATGTTGATTTCACTCCAACTGGTGAACCTCCCTTAGCGAAGAGCGTGGAATTGAAGGAACGGGTTGAGCGAATATTTGGGAAAGGATGGACTCCAGAAGTTGAAACAATGGACACATTCGTAGATTCCTCATGGTATTTTTTACGATATGTTGATAATCATAATTCAGCGGAGTTCTCATCACTTACAAAACAAAACAGCTGGATGCCCATTGATATATATTTTGGTGGAGCAGAACATACAACGATGCATCTTCTCTATTCTCGCTTTTGGCAAAAAGCACTTTTCGATATGGGGCTCACCTCAGTAAGTGAACCGTACAAGAAAAGAATAAATCGAGGGTTAGTTCTTGGACCAGATGGAAATAAGATGAGTAAATCAAAAGGAAATGTTATTGACCCGGACATCCAAGTCAAGAAATTGGGTGCGGACACCGTTAAGATGTATCTCGCGTTTATGGGTCCGTATGGAGAAGTTACAAACTACCCTTGGGATATGGGTGGTATTGCTGGTTTACGTCGCTTCCTAGAGCGTATGTATGGTCTCAGTGACCATATTAAGGAGAAATCAACAGACGAGACATTGAAGCTTCTTAATAAAACTATAGTTAAAGTAACGACTGATATTGCTGCATACAAATTTAATACCGCAATCAGTGCCCTCATGGTTTTGCTCAATCATGCAGAAAAAGATGGTCTTTGCCAGAAGTCTTACGAGTCTTTTCTACTCCTTCTCGCGCCATTTGCTCCACATTTAACTGAGGAATTATGGCATTTGTTGGGGAACACAAAATCTATCCACGAAGCAGAATGGCCTATTGCCAACCTTGAATTATTGAGTGAAAGCACTTCAATAATCAGTGTTCAAATAAATGGCAAAATGAAAGGAACTCTTGAAATCC
>JAYSTK010000005.1:0-2329 GCA_043719825.1 Candidatus Kaiserbacteria bacterium
CGACACATTCCCGAAATTGGCATTAATCTCCTCCGCGAAGCAGGGCACACCGTAGACGTGAGTCTTAAGGACGGTGTACTTACACGAGAAGAACTTCTCACAAACCTACGAACTAAACCCTACGATGCAGTACTATGCTTACTCACTGATGTAATTGACGCAGAAGTGTTTGACGCTGTTCCCACTGCAAAGATTTTTGCAAACTATGCCGTTGGATATAACAATATTGATGTTAAGGCTGCGGTTGAACGAGAGATTACCATTACTAACACTCCCGGCGTACTCACCGACTCAGTCGCAGAATTTGCTATCTCTCTCATGCTTGCGATAACAAAGCGTATACCAGAATCTGAACGTTTTCTTCGAGCAGGAAAATACGATGGATGGGGACCTGAACTTCTTCTCGGTATTGATCTTAAAGGTAAGACATTAGGAATTGTTGGAGCAGGGCGTATTGGGTATGAGGTTGCACGACGTGCGCACTTTGGCTTCGATATGAATATCGTGTACTACGATGTCAAACAATTGCCTGTTCTTGAAACAGATTTAAAAGCTACGTATTACAGTACTGTCGAAGAAGTTCTAAAAATTGCCGACGTAATCTCTATTCATGTGCCACTTCTTCCTGAAACAACTCATCTTATAAATGCAGAACGCCTCAATATGATGAAACAAGGCGCGTATCTCATTAATACATCACGCGGTCCCGTTATAGACGAACAAGCACTTGTTACTGCACTAGAGAACAATGTTATTCGTGGCGCTGCGCTCGACGTATTTGAAAATGAACCTCGTCTTGCTCCGGGACTTGATACCTTGGAAAACATTGTAATCACCCCGCACACTGCGTCGGCAACTGATGAAACGCGAAGCGAAATGTCTCGTATAGCTGCAACTAATATACTCGCATTTACAAAAGGTGAAGTACCACCGAACGTGGTGAAGGTATAAAAGCTGCGTACTAACAATTCGTATTAAAAGAGACGTGTGTGTAATTAGTGCTGCTTAATCAAAGAGAGGAGTATTCCCGTTGCGGTGCTTACATTGAGAGATTCCGCATTACCATAGCGAGGAATCATAATTTTATCGTGTATGAATGGGATGAGATTCTCGGTAATACCATGTGATTCGCTACCCATTATTAGAATCCCCGTGTGAGGAAGTGTAGATTCAAATACGTTTTTACCTTCGAGTACCGCTCCCATAATTCTGATCCCGGCTTTTTCTGTGATAGTAAAAACATCTTCGAGAGAGTGTTGCATTACATCTACACGAATAAATGAACCCATTGTTGCTGCGATTGTTTTTGGATTGTAAAAATCCGCTGTTGTGGGAGATGTAATAATGCACGTAACACCAAACCAATCAGCGGTGCGAATGATTGTCCCTAGATTTCCCGGGTCATTTACCGTATCGAGCATGAGGACAATTTCTTTTCCTGCTCGCTCGACCACTTCAGTAATATGGAGTGCTTTCTTTTGCACTGCGACGGCAACGCCTGCATTATTCGATTTAAGTGTGCCCAAATGTACGAGCTCGTCTTCAGAGACTGTAATAAACTCAGGAAGGGAGGGGGACCCAATTTGTTTTGAGGAACTAAAAGTCGTATGTAGTTCATTCATAAAATAACTTGTGCCATACACTACCTCTACCACGAAATCTGATTCGAGTAGTTCAAAAATATTTTTCTTTCCTTCCACCAAAAAAAGACCAGTTTCGGTCCGATACTTCTTATCGGCTAGCTTCTTTACCAATTTTCGGGAAATCATTACGCTACAGTATCATATTCCTTTCTAAGCAGAGGACGAATAATGCTCTATATTGAAGAATTCTGTAACTATGGTATGGTAGTCGGGCATTAATGCAAGAATTTACGCAGTTGCGGAAAGTTCGAGAAGAAACAAAGTTTGCGATTGAGACGTACACGATGTACGGTGAGAGAGAAAACTGTAGTTTCGACAAAGAAATTTTCTAATTGCGTAATTTCGATACTATATATTTATGACATTTACACTTGAAGCATCTCTCCGCACGGAGATTGGAAAAAAGGTGGCAAAACTTCGTACTGAGGGAAATCTTCCTGCAATTATGTATGGTCCAAAAGAGGTCGCAACTCCGATCACCATTTCAAAACTTGCTTTTGATAAAGTCCTTAAAGAAGCTGGGGAGTCGTCTGTCGTTACACTCACTGGCCTTGATAAGCCAAAGGATGTACTCATTCATGAAGTAGCATTTGATCCACGACGAGGAGGCATAGTACACGTAGACTTTTACGCAATTGAAAAGGGGAAGAAACTAACGGTTGATGTTCCGCTCAATTTTGAAGGTG
>JAYSTK010000041.1:0-13472 GCA_043719825.1 Candidatus Kaiserbacteria bacterium
ACATATGAAATACGATTTTATTGCAATTGGGGATATTACGATTGACGCATTTATTAAACTTTCCCAAAAGGACGCGCGAATATCGAAAGACGAAAAAACGGGTAGAAAAAAATTAGAAATGAACTTTGGGGAAAAACTTCCCTATGAAGACGTTACTATCGTTAATGCAGTGGGCAACTCTCCGAATGCTGCAGTGTCTGCACATCGCCTCGGACTACGCTCAGCACTCGTAGCGAATCTTGGACATGATCGAAATGGAAAAGATTGTCTCGACCAGCTCCGTCGTGAAGGTGTCGATACCGATTTTGTAAAAGTACATGAGGGAAAAGCAACTAATTATCATTATGTTCTTCAACTCGGCGCTGAACGTACCATTCTTATTAAGCATGAAGATTACCCCTACGTACTCCCTAATTTCAACACCCCTCCCCAGTTCTTTTATTTCTCTTCAATTGGAGAAAAGGGCCTCCAGCTCCATCATGATATTGCGACGTACCTCAAAGAACATCCCGAAACAAAACTCGCCTTCCAACCGGGCACGTTTCAAATTCGCCTTGGGGTTGAGGCACTTAAAGATCTGTATGCAGTAACCGAAATTTTCTTCTGTAATAAAGAAGAGGCGCAAGAAATTCTTAAATCAGAATCGGAAGACATCCCGACGCTCCTAAGAGGAATCAAAGAACTCGGTCCAAAAATTCCCGTTATTACCGATGGTCCCAATGGCGCATTTGCGCTTGAGGGTGACACTGCTTGGTTCATGCCTATGTACCCTGACCCTAAAGAACCTATTTCACGTACGGGCGCAGGAGACGCGTTTTCTTCCACCTTTACTTCAGCAATCATTCTCGGGTTTGATGTGCCTACAGCGCTTGCATGGGGACCTATCAATTCAATGTCGGTAGTACAACATACGGGAGCACAAGCAGGACTTCTCACCCGAGAAGCACTTCTAGAATATCTAAAAAACGCACCTGAGAATTACGTCCCAAAGAAAATCTGAGCTGTAAAATTTCTTTAACTACACTTTTACATTGCATTGCGCAAGACCCCCTGGTCGAGCATAGCTAAAATCACCACTCTTGCCTTTCAGGCTAGAGTGGTGATTTTATGCGCGCAATTTAAAAGTGTAATGGAAGAAATTTTTGTACTCGGTAATTGCTTTACCCAAGAAACTTTTTAGTTTCACTGACGATTGAAGTATGATCAATTCCATAATGAGCAAGTAACTCCTCCGGAGTGCCTGATTGTCCAAACTGATCATTGATGCCGAGACGAAGTATGCGAGTCGGACGAACACCTGAAAGATACTCAGCAACTGCAGAACCCATACCACCCATTATTTGATGTTCTTCTACCGTAACGAGCACATCGTGTTCCTCTGCAAACGTAAGGAGGGCTTGTGTATCAAGCGGCTTCACTGTTCCCAGATTCATAACGGATGCTCCTACCCCACTTTCATTCAGTATCTTCCCTGCCATGAGGGCATGGTATAAAATAGTTCCCGAAGCAATAATTCCAACTTTTTTCTGATGTTCAGCAGTACGCTTTAAATACACTTCTGCTTTTCCAATTTCGAATGAGGTACCCGCTGTTGTGATAACAGGCGTATTTTCACGCGCAATGCGAATGTAGACGGGACCCACATGCTTTGCAGCAGCGAGTGTTGCACGCTTTGCCTCATGTACATCACAGGGTGCGATCACGGTCATTCGTGGAATAATGCGCATGATTCCCATATCTTCAATTGCCTGATGCGTTGCTCCATCTGGCCCCACAGAGATACCAGAGTGCGCACCAATAATTTTCACATTTGAACCGTTATACGCAATTGTCGTACGAACCTGTTCCCAACTTCTCCCTGGCGAAAACATTGCGTATGAAGCGATAAATGGAATCTTTCCCATTGCAGCCATACCCGAAGCGATCGAAGCCATTGATTGTTCACCAATCCCCACCTGAAGATAACGCTCAGGAAATGCTTTCGCAAAGACATCCATTTTAGTAGACGCAGTAAGATCAGCGCACAGCGCAACAATACGCCCGTCAAATTCTCCCGCTTCCTTTAGTCCGTCACCAAAACCATTACGATTCGGCACCGCCTCAACAGTGGGTGAAAAAAGATTGGGATTAAGGTGTTGTGAAATTTCCATATTAATCAAAGTCCGTATTACGCACATGCCCTGCAAGCGTTCGAAGTTTTTCGAGTGCTACTTTTGCTTGATCACTTCGTTTTACTCTATCTTCCGGACCGAGACCGGGGGGATTTCCGTGCCATCTAAAGTCACGTTCGAATACATCGACTCCTTTTGACGGAATTGTATGCGCAATAATAATTGAAGGTTGGCTGTATACAGCTTGTGCTTTTCCTATAGCATCATTTATTGCGCGCATGTTATGTCCATCCACTTCTTGTACATCCCAGTTAAATGATTCAAATTTCTCTTTTAGTGGTTCGAGCGGCATGATATCTTCCGTATATCCATCAATTTGTATCCCATTACGATCCACTATAGCGATGAGATTATGGAGACGTTCTTTTCCTCCGAGAAGCATCGCTTCCCAAATTTGACCGCAGTTTAGTTCTCCGTCGCCAAGAAGACAGTACACGTATTTTGACGTATACGGATTATTCATACGTTCTGCAATTGCCATACCCACCGCTTGTGAAAGACCAGAGCCCAAAGGACCAGAACTAGTTTCGATGCCCGGTAGCATTTCTTTATGAGGATGTCCCTGAAGTCGTGAACCAAATTTACGAAGGGTTAAGAGTTCATCAACGGGGAAATATCCCGAGTGTGCCATTGTGGCATAGAGAATCGGGCAGATGTGCCCATTAGAAAGTACGAGTCTATCTCGATCTTCCCAAAACGGGTCCTTTGGATTATGTTTGAGTACTTCAAAATAAAGAAGTGTAAAAATATCCGCCATGTCGAGTGGACCCGCGGTATGCCCACTCCCCGCTTCAACAAGCATTTCGATAACACTTTGACGAATTTCATTCGCCTTATGCTCAAGCTTTGTTACTTCATCGTCTGTAAGGTACTGCATGTGAGTAGTATACCGTCACTCGAGAAAAATCGGGACCGGGGAATGTTTATAGACTCAATATGTTGAACTCGTCGAAGATGTCACTTCCAAAATGCATTGCGCAAGGCCACGCAGGCCGAGCATAACAAAAAGCGAATCACCGGCCCTTGGGCCGGTGATTCGCTTTTATGTGGGCACTTCGAAAGTGACATTGAGAAAGAGTTTTCGATTTACATTATTTAACGAGCGCCAAAAGCTTTTCAAATTGTATTCGAGGATCATCACTTCCAAAAATTGCTGATCCTGCAACGAAACGATCGGCGCCCGCCTCTAGGAGTAATGGGAGCGTTTCTGCGTTCACGCTTCCATCAATACTCACCATAAGTTCCGGAAATTTATCCTTAATTTTCTTAATTCGTTCAATAACTTCAGCATCAAACGGCTGACCTTGTGACCCAATATCGTGGATTCCCATCAATTGCACATATTCTGCATTTGCACACGTACTTAAAAGCACCTCGAGTGGTGTGGTGTTACTAATCGAAAATCCTAATTCAAATCCATAGGTATCACGCTGTTTTAAAATTTCTTGTAGATCATTTGTAGTTTCGAGATGAACTACTACTTTCTGTACGCCTGCTTGTATGTAAAGCGGTATAGCCTTTTCTGGTGAGTCGATCATAAGATCAACTTCTATTATCGTATTATCAGTGAACTCACGAAGGAGCATCACCGATCCATTGCTTCGATACGGCCACGATGTGAAAGGAACAAACTTTCCGTCTACAATATCAATTTGAATTTCATGAGCAGGAGGCACAACTGATTCCCACACATCACGCACATGGTCGAGTGATTGAGGAATGATTGCGGGAATAATACGTTCCATAAAATTTGTGAGATTACCCTAGCTTCCCTATTCGCCGAATATGTCTCTCTTCTCCACTGAATGGTGTGGCAAGCCATTCACGCACCACATCCCGCGCTTCTTCTCTCGTAAGAAATCGCGCACCGATTGAGAGTACATTTGCATTGTTGTGTTCACGCGAAAGTGTCACGATTCTTTTATTGCCACCATAGTACGCGCACGCGCGCACATGCGGAAAACGATTTGCACACATTGCTTCACCTTGTCCTGATCCACCTAAAATAATTGCCTTTCCGCCTTCAGGATCTTCAGAAACTGATTGTGCTGCCCGAGTAATAAAATCCGGGTAATCATCATCTGCATTTTCTATTGATGCACCGAGATCCTCAACGGTATAACCGAGTTCGTCACGCACAAATTGGAGAAGCTCATTTTTGAGTTCAAATCCGGCATGGTCAGTCGCGAAATAAATAATCATATTATTTTATATTCCTCGGAGAAGTGCACCAACGACACCGACATGATCAACGAGCGTTTGCGTATAGCTTGTTTCATTGTCATACCACGCAAGCACCTTAACGAGCGTTCCATCAACGACACGAGTCATAGCGAGATCAGCAATCGATGCATACTGTGCACCTATAATATCGGACGAAACGAGCGGCGCCTCTGTGACCGCAAATAAATTTTTCCACCGATCACTCTCTGCTCCAGCGCGAAGCACATCGTTTACTTCTTCTGCCGTAGTCGGACGTTTCGCAATAAAGGTAACGTCGACAATTGAACCAACAGGCACTGGCACACGAATAGAGATTCCATCAAATTTTCCCTTTAAATCAGTATGCACCAGTGTCGTAGCGATTGCTGCACCTGTAGAAGACGGAACGATATTTTGTGCAGCGGCTCTTCCTTCGCGAAAATCTTTTTTACTTGGACCATCAACAAGCGCTTGTGATGCGGTGTATGCGTGGACGGTATTTAAAATAGCTTTCTCAATACCGATAGCTTCGTTCAGTATTCCGATAAGAGGACTCGTTGCGTTCGTCGTACATGACGCATTTGAGCTCATCGTACACGTATTGAGTACTTCTTCATTCATACCCATGAGAACAGTTGCACCCTGAGCTCCTTCAGCCTCATTCTTTACAGGAGCAGAGATAACCACTCGCTTTGCTCCTGCATCGAGATGTACTTTCGCCTTTTCATAGCTCGTGAACACTCCTGTCGATTCGACTACAATATCAATCTGCTGTGTACCCCAGGTGAGCTCTTTTGGTTCTTTAATGCTCGAGAACTCTATTCTTCGACCATCAACGATAAGTGCACCCTCCTCCACGGTGACTGAATACGGAGCTCTCCCATACGCTGTATCATACTCGAGAAGGTATGCAAGATTTTCAAGATTGCCAAGATCATTAATAGCGACTATTTCCATATCGGGACGATCGTGTGACATGCGAAAGAACGTTCTTCCTATGCGGCCAAATCCATTTATTGCGATGCGTGATTTTTGAACCATACAATTAAATTACAAAAATAATTATACCTTATCGTGGGGCGATTTCGGACTTGAACGGTGCAAGATTCGACGTGTGAGAAATGCGAGAATAATTGTACCTATAATGAATATCCATATCCATACGTATGAGAATGATTGAAACACATTCATAAATGCCCCTGAATCCGAAGTATCATTTGTTTTTACGGGAGGATCATATGAAATGATTTCTGAAGTAATCCGACCACGCACAAAACCTATCTGTGAAGTTTTAAAATCAAAAATAGCAATCCGAAGTGGGAAATGACCTGCAGTACCGAGAGGAGCGAGGTGAGCGACATAGGCTGTTTTGTCCGTATCTACACGGAGAAGAAAATTGAGTTCTTTAGAAGTATCTTGGGGGGACGTGAGGGTGACCAATATGGTTTTTAAATGTTCCGGCAACGCGCTATAGGGTATTGAAATAGTAAGATGTTTTCCTCCGTTAATAACCGCAGTGCCTCGCTGAAATGGAATACGTATATTGTCTTGCATAAGGGTGATCTGGTCTACCGTAAGTTGCATGGAGTTCTCTTCAGAAATATCTATTTCAGGTTCTCCTTGCGGTGACTTTTTAGCAACGCGCACCACTGCACCTGAAGATATATTCCCGAGAGCATCATAAGTAAACACGGTGTAATATTGTGTTTTCTCATCTTTAAGTGCACCCTTATCACGCACCGATTCTCCATTCCCTTCGTATACTACCCAACCATCTGCAGTATCGCTTGGATAAAACTTTTCACTCCTCAAAATACGCACATGATCGAAATCTTGTTCAGGAGGATTTTGCCAGGCAAGAATAACGTCGCCCAACTCTTCTCGTGCACTGAGTGAAAAAACATTGCTCGGGGGAATGGTGTCGGTAACGGAAAGTGTTCTAAAGGTACTTTCAGTGAGTGTTCCAAATCTCCCGATGTTATTTTCTCCTTGAATACTAAATTTATATTGTGTATCAGGATTAAGATCAGTGATACTTGTTTCATGAAACTTAGAAAATGACCGTTCAGCAACTGATCCCAATTCGTAAGAAATACTCGTTCCCCACTTCACCACAGACCGTACGTGCCCGCTCGTTTCATAGCGAATAACCGCACCTGTTTGAGATGGGATGATGCGTAAGGATATTATTTCAGCCAATCGCACGATAGATCCGTACTGAGGACCATTGGGAGCAGTCGGTGCAGGTGTGGGTGTCGGAGGTGTAGTTGATGATAGTGTAGTTGTTGAAACAACCGTCGATGATGCAGAGACATTCATAAAAGAATCAAAGGACGTTACATAGTATGTGTACGTTGTACTGGCAATCAGTCCAATGTCCGAATAACTCGCAAGTGTTGTTGTCGCGATATTGACATCGTCTCTATACACGCGATAACCCGAAAGAATAACATCATCCGTTGATGTCCCCCATGCTAAATCAATTTGTGAAGTCGCAACTGGTATTGCTATGAGTCCTGTTGGAATACTTGGTGGCGTTGTGTCACCACCGATAAGCGTACGTACCGTGAAGTCAGTAGTCGCTCCATATGTAACGGACGAAATACAGATAAGGAATCCTAAAATACAATATTGCAGTGCATGAAGTCTCATATAATTATCATTGAAATGCGAGTACCTACTGAAGCATATAGGATAAGTTCATAGAACCACAGTACTTATAACAGGACAGCATGCTAAGACCGAGAGTGTGTCTCAAAATCTCTCAGATACGAGGCGCCGAACTTCGAAAACTTGAGACGTACTGGACGTACGATGAATGTTTGAGAAGTAAAGGCAACAAAGTAGCTGAGGATTTTTAACATACTCTAGAGGGGGAGAGCAGTGAGTGTCGTAGTCGCAGTATACGTCCCTGGCGGCTGCCCCACAGACCCCCCTATTCCCACTCTAAAGTAGACTGTTGTAGTAGCACCAAGTGGGTGATTCGAAGTCGGATCCGATGCTATCGCTATTGGTGTAGTCGAAAGGCCATCCCAACATGCAAGGAGTGTATCTCCCGTACTCGTGTTGCAGCTTACGCCATTATCTTTAAAGCGCTGTCTTATATCTACCCCGGATGGTGAATATCCAAAATGTGCGTTTGTTGGCCCCGTCGTAAATGTGTAATCAGGAATGCCGCTTGGGATATAGTCAGCAATACTATGAATACCCTTTTGCATCGCAGGACTTTGTGAGGATTGAATTGTAAGCTCATATCCTGATGGACTATCGGTTACTACAGCAACCGTAGTCGAGCCATTTGAAGTACCCCCCGTAATTCCAGCAATAGAGGGCGTGAGAGACACGGCACCTCCCGCTGTGAGCGAAATAAACACTTCCTGCATCTGCTGATACCCCGCCTTAAGTTGATACGATGCACTACTTAGTTCACCCGTACCCACTTCCCCACCCGTAGATTCGAGACTGTAATTTGTGGAACTTGAAAAGCCACCACCAAGATTTATGCTATCGCTTTGAATGCGATAGTTAGTACTCTGCATCACCTGTGCTGTAGCACCATGAAGCCCAAAAAAAAGAATGGGTGAAATAAAGAACGCAGTTATTGTTGTGAAAAAAAATTCACGCATGAAGACCGTCATTTACTTTTTTTTGAACTCAAAATTTCTAAAGAATGCTCGAATGATAAATACAATGACGAATACAAGAGCAAATGCAGCGAGAACGATTTTCCAAGGAAGTACCCAAAAGGTAAAGCTCATCGTGTCAATTGCATCGTCATAACTTTTATTTATATGTGCAGTTGCAGTATATTTGCCGAAAAGAAATTCCCTTTCCCAGCCCACTTCCCGAAGCCGTTGTGACTGCGGAAGTACAAACCACGGTTCAAGTTGTACAAAATCTACTTCTTCTCCCATCATGTTGGTAATGCGAATCTCACCATATGGCGCGAGATGTATTGATCCCGTATTTTCATAATAGATTCCAAAGGTAAGAGGACCCCCTTGAAAAAATTGTTTTTCAGGAATAGTAGCAAAATTTTTCAATGCACCTTCTTTTGCAACATCACCCGGCACCGTAATGAAAAAGAGCGTGCCGATACGGGCAATAATCGCAGACTGTGGGACCGTGTTAGTGGTCTCACCGCCATCAGCCTTAATCGCGATAGTATCAACGAGCACACTTCCATAGAGGCCACCCGGCTCAGCGTCTTCTGGAATACTAATAGTGACTGGAATCCGTGCACGTTCATTCTGACCAAGTTCAAAACTGCTGTACTCAAATGTTAGATAATCTTTAAGTGAGTATGGTCCACGATCACTTCCAAGAAGCACAATCGGAGTATTGATATCACTTGATCCAACTGCATCTTCAGTTGTAAGGTTGAAAATACGCCGTTCACCGGTGCGATTCGTTACTATCATTTCAACAATTCGGGTTTCACCCGCTTTAAGGGTGAGATCAACTTTACCGGGACCAACCACAAAATCTCCCACGATTCCGTCCCCACCTGGAATCCCTTCGAGGGGATACGAACCAGGTTGTGGAGGTAGAATCGTGGGAGATGATGAAGCGGTTGTAGTACTTTCGGTATTTGCATCCTGTGCCTGCACAAATGGTGCAGTAACGAAGAGAATGGTGAATCCTAAAAATGTGAGTGTGAGGAGAAAATACGATAACTCGTATGCTCTCCTTGAAGCTAACACTGCGGACAGAGTAGTGGAAAAAATACGATTATATCTTTTTTTCTCCACGATACCCGCTCGCGTGATAGTAAACATAGTACTGTGAAGTCTACTATGGGTTTACGACCGCAGTCAATGTTCCTGTCGCGTAGTAGAATGCAGCGGGTAGCGCGGGTGAAGGAGCACTTGGTACCGCGACTTTGAATTTGATTGTTGATGTGGAACTTCCATTTGGAGAAGTCGAGTTAATGATGGTCATTGCCGTCGTTGATGGACGTGCCCAGCATCGGTCATTTGTCTCAGTTGAGCCAGCAAAACATGTAGATCCATTGTTCATAAAGAAAGAAGAGACCTCACCTGTTGTTGAAGCACGGACTGTGTACCCAAAACGTGCAGCGGAACCTGTGGTTGGATCAATCCAAGAAAAATCAGTAGAAGTTGGGGCTGTCCCAACAGGAGTGTAGTCGCTTATATACGCACTCGAACTCGCCTGCATTGCGCGACCTGAGGTTGTCGTAGGAAATGCAATGGTCATGTTGTAACCCGTTGCATTGTTTGTATTTACGACGGTTACATTTGTACCTGTAGCATACCCTCCTGTAAGACCTGCGATTGATCCCACCATTGTGGTAGCGGAAGTTGTAGCAATGAATGAAATCTCATTCGTAATTTGCTGTGTAACGGTAAAGTTACTACTAATCGCGCGGCTCACAGATGGCTCAAAACTAAGAAATGAGAATCCGAGAATCGCAACCGCGAGAACGCCCGCAACGAATGCGCTTTTAGCTGAGTATAATAAATGTGTGTGTTTCATGATGGATAAATAATATTAATTATGTTTACTACCAATAGCTTCAATTGGTTCTTATAGTATACCGAACGATGAGCCTCCTTTTTCATTGTATGTTCAGAATATGTGCATATCTCCACCCAGCAAAATGAGTAAAACTAATTTGATTTTGATTGAATTTCTTCATGAAGAAATTAAGAAATCCGCACTCAAATTTAATTAGTTTTCAGATCACTCATACGAGGCAACTCCACTTTAGTACTCTCTATTTAATAATCAAAAAGATTAATAATCAATAAGGGTTATTAATAAAGGTCAGACTTTTGTTAAAATATTAAATAAGTATTTTATCTTTATATGAAAGCCAATCATTAATATAACTTGAAAATCAGAATAGAAGGCATCTGAGCATGTGAGCAATGTTCAGTGAGCGAGGTTCAACCTTGCTCACTTGCTTAATTCGATATCTATACTATGTACTCTTTTTAACCCATTTGAGAATTGGAGTATGACAGCCAGTCTTCAACATATGTTTTGAAATCGGCATTTTTTGCAAAATATTGCGGAAACGCATTTTTTTTGAGTATTTTTCCTCCAAGAGTATTTCCTTTCGTGTACTCGCCATAGCTAGAGTATTCATACTCTTCGAGATATTTCTGTGATCGTTTCTTGTTATGAATTCCCTTGTCTTTCCAAGTCTGGTCAATAAGTTTTATTGGATTGAGATGAATGTATGCAAATAGGTATTTAAGATACTCATCTTTTGCAACATGCTCTGCTTTAAATCTTCCACTAAAGAGAGGGCCAGTACGATTATATTGTTTATTAACATACATACTATACGCAGTAACAAGTTTCTGCATGAATTTAGGTATACCTTCGTCACTTTTCGCACGAATGAGGATATGAAAGTGATTTGGCATTAGGCAGAATGCACCGATATCAACAAGCGTCTCACTTCGCTTACATGCAAATACCTTTTCCTTTATTTCGAGCAAGGTTGAACCTTGCTCATGTCTCATTATGTTATCAATACGGACTGGGTTGACATCATTGCATAAATGCAAGAGAAACATGAAACGCCAATAATCATGTGGGCGCATGAATGTTAACATTTTATTAACGCCGCGATTATATACGTGATAGTACTCGCCTTGAGCAAATGCAATTTTTCTTTCCATAATATTCCCTATTATACTTGGTTATCCATAATGAGCAAGGTTCAACCTTGCTCAAACCTTGCTCACAAGCAACACGAATGCGTGTATGCTTGTGTGTCTTGTGTGTCGACTTCCAGATATGGAAGGTTTTTTCCTTATAGATACAGCGCCCTTCGTAACACCGCAATTAATTCCTCAATCGGTATCTCTAGTCGTCCATTTACGCGGGGTGCATACGCATATTGAAGAGGAATCGGAAGCCAAAGATCACTTACACCGCTTTGATTCTGACTTGAGCAAGGTTGAACCTTGCTCAACGTTACGCATTGTGCGAAGCGGGGATGCGTGGGGAGGAACACTTCCCCACCGCCACCTCCACCTCCTCCACTTGCCTGGTGGTAGACGCGTACACGGATGGCATCTATCTGTACGGTATTAGCTACGGGTTGTGCAATCACTTCTATTGAGAAGCTACCGTTTGTAGTTTCAGAAGGTGTCCAGCTTCGTCCCCAGGTATCACTTGGTGAGCCGAGTGTGTATACGACATCAGTTCCCGTAAGGGTACCCGTGTTCTTCAGTGTCGTAAGAGTGGTACCTCCGTCCCATGAAAGCTTGACGTCTATAGAACCGGTTGCGGTAGAGCCTGAGCTTTCCAACTTCACTTCAATACCGGTAATGGTGTTGTTCCCTGGTACATTAAATCCAAAGGTACCGTAGCTATGGCGCAGAGCAGCACTTCCTGCCGTTGCGTAGGTACCGTCTGAGTTGTATCCGTTTGCGCCATTTGTCCAACCTCCTTGTGGGGTGCCGTGCGATGCGGGTGCGTTGAAACCGGGGTCGTTCGTTATCGTTTCTCCACCAACATCACTGCCATTCCCCGTACCAATTCCCCCGCCATCACCTCCTGAAGTTCCTCCTCCTCGCACACCCTGGCCTTCAGGTGCGTCGCCGCCAATACTACTTCCTGCAGAACCCGCCCCATTCTTAATATGCTGTACCCAACTTGTACTACCGGTGAGAGTGACCGCCGCACTCGTCTGTATACCGGTAGCGCTGATGTTTGCTGCACTTTGCGTAATAGTGAGGGCGTCACCCGGGCGGATGTTTGCGGTGTCTACCACAAACACATAATCCTGTGTCGTCGTCGCGGTCCACGACGTACTAAAGGTGATCGTACCGGTCTGTCCGGAAATGGAGACAACGCCGCTTCCACCTACTTGCGTATCCCCGACGTCATAGAGACCATCACTGTTAAGGTCTCTAAAGAGGCGAACGTTCGTGAGGTCAGCATTTACAACACCATTCACTCCAGTAAGGGAGAGTGCGAGAGAGTTCATGGTGAAGGTTTCTCCAAGCGGGGTAAGCTTAAAGCGGAAGAGTTCTACGTCTCCCGCTGTGGGGAACTGGAATGAGTCAGTGACTTGGGTAAGGGTGTGATTACCTAAGGTGAGCGCTCCCGTGATAGTGACCGTCTTGTCGTCCGCGTCGTCAGACGTGACGTCGGCAGCACCACCGGCGTAGACGTTGAGGGCGACAGCGGCACTGTTTGTCGCAGAGAATTGACTAAACGAGAGTCCTCCAATCGTGAGTGTGTCGCTTGCCGCGAAGTCACTCGTGACGTCGACGACCAGTACAGAGCCACCACCTTCGTATGAAACGGTTCCTGAGACTTTGCCTGAGGCGGTGCCGCCCATGGTCGCCGCGGTGTCTGTCGTATCAAAGAGCATACGGACGGTCGAGGTGGCTATCTTGATACGGAGGTCATTTGCTGCGGTGATGGTAGGAGTCGTGTGGTCGGTTACGGTAATAGTGCTGATTGAGGTGGTGGCTTGATTAAGACCAAAGGTTTGGTTTGCAGCTGAAGAAATAATGGCGCTTGATACCGCGCTGAAGCTCCAACAGGTATTTCCGCCTGCATCGACACTCGTACCATCAACCGCACTGATGTTTGGATTCCCCGAACACGCATTTGAGTCCTTCACGTTCACGTACGCGACGGCTTTCTGGGTACCGGCAACGGAAAGTCCCCACGCGATGTTGTTTACAGTGGAGCGGAGCCAGACGTATTGTCCTGCTCCTCCTTCGAGACTGATGTTCTGAAGGGTTGAGGTTGCTCCTGATTTGAATGCGGCGCTCGTACTTGCGGCCATGCTGAAGGTGTCTGCAGTTTGTATGGGGGCGTTGAAGGTGACGGATTGACTTGTCGTGCCGTTTGCACTCGTATTTATAATCTTAAGGTTATTGAAGGCACTCGTTCCCGTCATGGTGCCGGTTGCCGTTTGGGCACTCGTGCCGTTCAGTGTCGTCGTGCCGGAGTTATGGGTGAACGTGCCGGAGTTTGAATAGTTGCCCGCGATGGTGAGCGCGGAGGCCGGCGCGACCACAGTCGCGCCGGTGTTGATCGTGAACGCTGTCGTGCTTGCACTGCTTCCAAACGTCTTTGTTCCTGCACCAGAGAAGGCGGCGT
>JAYSTK010000042.1:0-4630 GCA_043719825.1 Candidatus Kaiserbacteria bacterium
GGAAGATCAATTCCTGTTTCTGAATCCAACTTGAGATTGTAGAAATACTTTCTAAATCGCTCGGGTCCAAGCAAATCACTAATATGTGCTACTCCTGTATTGAGGGACTGATTTAATACCTCTTGCATCGACACCGTACCACGTCCTTTTCCGTCAAAATTTTTAATGATGTAGTCATCGAGTTCGATATACCCAGCATCATAATAGGTAGAATATGAAGTGATAACCCCCGCATCAAGCCCTGCAGCAACAGTGAGTGGTTTAATAATTGAACCGAGTTCATACACGTTTTCTACAAGTGGATTTTGAAATGATTCGATTGTTACTTCACTTTTGTTGTTTAGATCAAATGAAGGAACGATGCTCAATGCGCGGACTTCACCAGTCTGGGGATCAATGATGATTCCACCGGTAAGAGCACTTTCATACTGTGAGTGCACTTCGTTCAATACTCTATCAAGTGCTCGTGCGACTGTCGGTTCTATTGTAGTGACAACATCCCCTAACCGCTCATCACTTGCATCAAATACTAAATCACCTAAATTTTCAAAAATTTCTGCAAAAAAGTTTACGGACATTCGCTCATTATCACGCGCAAGTACATCTTCGTAATAACGTTCAAGTCCATACTTTCCGATGAGAGAGTCATTTGCGTAGCCCACAAAACCTACAGTACGAGCAGCGAGTTCTTTACCGGGATAATAACGCCATTGATTTCGATAGAGACGCACTCCTTCTACATTAAGCGCTTTAATTTTTTCGGCTTCCGCATCATGAATGGTTCTTGAAATCTCTTGGTACGTTTTATCTTTTCTATTTGCGCGTTCTAAAAATATATCTCTATTGATCGGAGTGACACTACTCAGAACATTAAATGTTTCTTCTGGATCAGAAATTTTGGTCGGATCTATTGCGAGTAAAAATCCAGATTTAATGGTTGCTGCTGATACTTTTTCACCCTCCTTTGTTGTGAAATATATACTTCCTCGATTATATAAATCGTTCACAGTATGCACGTATTGTCTTTCGGCCTCTTCTCTATACGCATTCCCCTCTGCAACTTGAATACTGTAGAGACGAACAATCAAAATAAGTGCGCATATTCCAACAATAATTGAAATAGCTCGAATTCTATTGCTCGCTTCCTTTCTCATCTAATATTTATACTTAACCATAGTCACCTTTAATCTTTAGAGTACAAATCCTTCTCCTTTTACACTTTCACTAATTTGTTGATAGTACAAGAGTACTATCGCTACGATCAATATAAATTTTTGTATCGCTCAGTGCAAATCCACGCATAGATGCAATATCTTCACTCATAGAGTGCTGTGCTTCAATATACTCTGCTTCGAGAGTGCTCACAAACGAAGAACGTAACGTGATTTCCTTATCAACTTCTTTTCGCATGACTACATGATGTACTGATGCAGATAAAAAGTAGATGTAGAGTGCTATTGAAGAAATGAGAACTCCAGCAGCAATAAAAAGCCATTTTCGTTCTGTGTCATACAGTGTAGTTGTTTGTGATCGTGTGCTCATGTTTTTCAAAAATTCGTAATTTGGCACTTCGTGAACGTGGGTTTCGAATTATTTCTTCCCGTGTTGGTACTATAGGTTTTTTAGTTATTACCTTTCCTTGTCCATCGTGTTCGAAGGAACGAAATGTATGTTTTACAATTCGATCTTCAAGACTATGAAATGTAATGACCGCAAGTCTACCTTCGTGTTGTAAGCGTTCAACTGACTTCTTAAGAAAATCTTCGAGTGCTCTTAATTCGTCGTTTACTGCTATACGGAGTGCTTGAAAGGTGCGTGTTGCAGGATTGATCTTGCCGTTTCTACAGAATGACGGTACTGCACGCTTCACAATCTCCACAAGATCATGAGTTGTTTCAATACGGGCGATTTCCCGCGCTTCAACAATATTTCGTGCGATGCGGCCGTGAAATCGTTCTTCACCGTATCCTTCGAGAATGTTATCGATATGTTCTTCATCCCATTCATTCACTATGTCTCGCGCAGTGAACTCATATTTTTCTTCTTCTCCATATGTCATAAGAAGGGGCTCATCAATTTGAAATGAAAATCCTTTGCCATTCCCACTGAACTGCTCCATTCTCCATCCAAGATCCGCGAGTATTGCATCCGCTTTTTCTATAGCATGTGCATTCAATATTGAGTCAATATCTCTGAAGTTTCCTACGTTGAGTAATATGTTTGCCTTTCCTTTAAGCTCATTCTCAGCCGAGAGAATGGCAAGTGGGTCAGCATCAATCCCAATAAAGATCCCTTCTTTTGACAGCTTCCCTAGGATGACCTCTGCATGCCCATGAGCACCGAGTGTTGCATCCACCACTATTCCCTTCGGATTAATGTTGAGTGCGTCTACTGCCTCATCCTTAAGTACGGTGATGTGAATTTTTTCTGGCATCATATGTATTTAACGGATGTGCATGTCTCAAAAGGTTTCATATGCAAGGCGTGAGCATGGCGAAAGCATGAGACGTACTACTTGTACGATAAATGCTTGAGCATTGTTCACAACGACGCAGATGAGACTTTTGAATGTGCACACTAGAGGATGCCGATCTCGCCAAGTTTCTCGGCCAATGCATCAGCTTGTTCTTCAATATGACGCTTGTATAAAGTCCACCGATTCTCTTCCCAGATTTCTACACGATCATGGATACCTGCAAGCACTACCTTATTGAGGAGCCCTGCAAATTCCTTCAAGAAATCAGGAACGAGAATTCGTCCGACACTATCTACCTCCACCTCAACCGCTCCCGAAAGGAAGAATCGATTGAACCCTCGTGTATCCGCCTGTCCGAGTGGAAGTTGACCAATCTTTTCAGTGATCTTCTTCCACTCCTTCAAGGGATATACAAAGAGACAGTTATCGAGTCCGCGAGTGACGACAACATTTTTACCAAGTTCCTTCCTCCATTTAGAAGGTAAGGACAGCCGTTTCTTGGCATCTACGTTGTGTGTGTACTCTCCAATTAACATGTGAACTTAAATTGGATTAAACTCGATACTGATTAACTACTTTTGTATAGTTTACCACTATCTCCCACCACATAGCTACTATACACCACTTTCTCCCACCGATTACCACAGTTATCCACAAAGTTCCTGATAACGCCTCACCTACTTTGTCGCCAACGTCAGATTGTCGGTCATCGTATTGACATACGTCTCCCTGCGTTCTTCCTCGGCTTCGCGTATTTGAGGCATTCTAAGAAACTTCAAAAAACCCGGCCTCCGGCCGGGTTTTTTGTTGTAATGTCTAAAGCGAGCTTAGAGTAATTTAATCAAAATGACTCCACCAACAGCAAAAAGTGCTGCGACAAATTTTCGTACCCATAGATTGTTGTCTTCAAATATATAAGTACCAATGAGCATACCGACAGCAGTTGAGCTTTGGATTATTGGGTACGCAATCGCAATTGGAAATAGTTGGTACGCTTTGAGTGCACTATAGTAGGAAAGAAACATCAAGATTGCACAGACGATTGCTTCACGCAAATTCTTCGAAAGAAGTAGGCGTATATTATTTCGTCGTTCTTGATTGAGAAACAATGCAAGAAAGAGTGACGGAAGTATGTACGCAAAAAGTGTGTAAACAATGACTGTGATCTCATCGACAATCACTTTTTCAAGAACAGCTATCCCCGCCGCAACAAAGGAGACTGACCATGCCAAGAGAATAGCTTTGGACGACACGTGTTCGCGAAATGAAAATTGCTTATAGGAAATGATGAAGACAGAACCAATAATCATTGCGATACCTAGTGCATCAATACCAGTGATCTCTTCACCCAGTAGCAAAATACCGGCTAGAACCACCCAAATGATTCGCGTTTGTCGAATTATTTCTTTAAAGGAGTAATTGTTTTGTGCAACACTAAGATTTCCTGCCCAGGAGATATATGTCCAAAGTATTCCAGAGATAAGTATGAGTAAAACATAAAGAGCAGAGATGGCTGAAATCTCATTGAGAAAGTTCCATGCAAATGGAAGCGTTATGAGCATACCTAGAACATTCGTTGAGAGCGCGAGAGCAAAGCTATCAACTTTATTAAGTGCGTATTTACCATATAAACGATTGGCTATCGTGAATATGAAAGCGAGAAACAGGAATGTGTACGGATTCATTATAGTCTAGGCCTCATGAGTGGAAAGAGTTGCGTCTCGCGAATTGGTTTATCCTCGAGTATTGCAAAAAGTCGTTCACCGAAGCCGAAGCCGCATGCGGGAGGCATACCGTGTTCGAGCATCTCCACAAACTCATGGTCAGGCATCATAGCTTCTTCATCACCACGATCAATGAGTTCTTGCTGTAGCGCAAAGCGAGATCGTTGTTCAATAGGATTGTTAAGCTCTGAATACCCATTCCCTACTTCTGTACCTGCTATAAGCGGTTGAAAGCGCTGTGTCACACTTGAATTACCAGCGACTTCTTTTGCAAGCGGTGAAACGAGCTTTGGATGATCGATTATGAATGCGGGACCAGCAATATTCTTTCTACAATATTTCCAGAGTGTGTCAGTAAGGCGTTCTCGATTTGTACCATCGTATTTTACGCCAAGCTCATCCAGCTTTGCACGTATATCTTCGTCAGACG